>CAYMQR010000390.1:0-5265 GCA_964392195.1 uncultured bacterium
GTCCGCCGAGGCGCGTGGCGCGCTGCTTGAGCGTCGCCAGGAAGTCGAGCCCGGGCTCGGCGCGTCGCTCGTGGACGAGCTCGATGCGGCGCCGCAGGAAGTGGAGGGGCTGGAGCGTGGTGTTGGCCGACATCCGGTTGATCTCGGCGAACACCGGGAACCGCCGCATGAGCTGCCCCGGCGAAAGGCGATGCTGGCGGTGGATGGGCTCGAGGAGCGGATCCGGCGCGATGCCCACCAGCGCGACGTCGTTGGCCTGCTGCTCGATCTCGACGTACGGGAAGAAGCTGTCCTTCAGGTAGTTCTTGGTCAGGTTCGGGTGCAGGAAGTGGTGCCCGAGCTCGTGGAGCAGCGCGAACACCCGCTGGTTCGGGGTCAGCGTCTCGTCGATGAAGATCGTCGGGACGTCGTGGACCCGGACGTAGAGACCGTGGCAGTTGAGCTTGCGGACGCTGAGGGTGATCGATTCCCGTTCGCAGATGTACTCGAGGTCGTCGAGGTCCAGCGGTCGCTTGTTGAAGAACGGGTAGCGTTCCTCGAACGGGAAGTGCGGCTGCTGCATGGTGGCGAGCTCGGGTCCTCGGCGCGCGCCGTTCAGCTCCCGCGAAGCTGGCGGCGCTTGGCTTCGGCGATCAGGATCGCATCGGCGATGGCGTTCCGCCACAACTCTTTTTCGACGTCGTCCTCGGCCTCGCGATACCCCATCGCGAGGGCGGTGAGCTGCGGGACGTTGTCGTAGTCGAAGTCACGGGGCAGCGGGTTGTGTGACAGGCCCAGCAAGTAATCGACGCTGGTATTCAAGAAGCGAGCCATCTGCTGGAGATGGTGTGTGCCGGGATCGCGCTTCTGCTTCGTCCACTGCGACACCGTCGTCTCGGACACTCCGAGAAACGATGCGAGGCGCTTCTGGTCGAGGCTCCTGCGCTTCAGCAGGACCTTGAGCCGCTCGCCTTGGAACTCGTTCATGACCCGAACCCTCCCTCAGGGGTGCCGGTCCACTGTATTCCCTCGATTTGCATCGGGTCAACCGGCGGCGGGCTGCTAGCGGATTGGTAAATCGCCCGCTCGGCGCGGTCACGAGCGGCCGACACCCTGGTAGACTCGCGCCGGTCGGCGGCCGAACCGAGGAGGGCTCGATGGCATCGAGGCGACGGTGGGGGCGGGTGGCGGGTGCGCTCGCGATCGGGACCGGTCTGTGGCTCGGCACCCTCCCGGGCGCCAGGGCGAGCCTGTGGGAATGGACCGACGGCGGCGGCCGGGTGCACAAGGCCCGATCCCTCCAGGACGTCCCCGCGGAGTTCCAGAGCGGCGCCGTCGAGATCCAGGAGGAGACCGTGCCCACGGCGCCGGCGGGCCCTACGGTGCCGCCACCGCGGAGCGAGACCGCCTCGCCCACGCGCCGTCCCGCGCAGGCCGCGGTCACGGCCCCGGCCACGCCGTCCGGCACCGACCTCTCCGACGATGGGGCCGAGCCTCCCACCGACCGTGACGGCCACGACCGCGCGTGGTGGCAGTCGCAGGTCATCGAGACCCGCCAACAGATCAACGACCTCGAGGCCAAGATCGAGTATCTCCGGTCGGAAGGCGTCCGATCCCCGCTGGTGCGCAAGGAGCGCGAGGCCCGACGAGAGCTCGCGAAGGCCCAGGAAGACCTCGCGAAGGCGAAGGGCAAGCTCCAGACCGACCTCCCCGAGGCGGCGGCGAAGGCCGGTGCGCCGGCATCGTGGCTGGTCGTGAAGTGAGCGCGTGCCGGTGCGAGGAATGGGCCGGGCGCGAGCGAGCCGTCGCCCAGCAGCAGCGCTGGGCGCGCTGATCGCGGTGTCCGGGTGGGCGAGCGTCGCGGCCGCCGAGCCGCACCGCGCGTTCGTGACCTCGGTCTCCGGCACCGGCGACCTGTCGTCGTGGGCCGACGCCGGCGGGCACGCCGGTCTGGCGGCGGCCGACGCGATCTGCCAGGCACGCGCCACCGCCGGCGGGCTCGCGAACCCCGGCGAGTTCGTGGCGTGGCTCTCGGACAGCCACGACGACGCGTGGTGCCGGGTCCACGGCTTCGCGGGAAAGAAGAGCGGGAGCTGCGGCCAGGCCGTGCCTCCGACGGGCGCCGGGCCGTGGGTGCGCCTCGACGAGTTTCCGTTCAGCGCCACCCTCGACGAGGTGGCCGCGGCGAACGTCGTCTACACGCCGCTGAGGGTGACCGAGCTCGGCACGATCTTCGACACCACCGTGTACACCGCGACCCGCGCGGACGGCACCCTCGACCCGGGACAGCAGACCTGCTCGGACTGGACGAACGGCGACTCCGGCACGTACGCCGTGCGGGTCGGTAGCTCGTTCGCCACCGGCACCGGCTGGACCAGCTCGGGCCCGGGTCCGTGCAACCAGCTCCTCAACCTCTACTGCCTCGAGCGGGGCGCGGGGCCGCCGCTCGGTCCGTCCGGCTTCACCGGGCGCGCCGCGTTCGCCACGGCGTCGGTGGGCAGCGGCGATCTCGCTTCGTGGAGCAACGCCGGTGGGGCGAGCGCCGTGGCTGCCGCGGACGCGGTGTGCAGGGCCACCGCCGCGCAGGCCGGCGTGCCGCACGTCGCGAGCTTCAAGGCATGGCTCTCGGTGCCGGGCGCGGATGCGATCGCGCGGCTCGTGTCCGACGGACCTTGGGTCCGGCCCGACGGCATGGTGATCGCCGGTGACCGCGCGGCGCTCGCGAGCGGCTTCCTGATCGCGCCGCTCAACCAGACCGCGTTCGGCACCTACCTCGGCAACGAGGGGGTGTGGACCGGCACCTCGTCGGACGGCCTCTCCAGGAGCCCGGAGTGCTTGGGCTGGACCAGCGCCAGCGCCGCGCAGAAGGGGACTAGCGGCGTCGTCCAGTACGCCGAATCGTCGTGGACCGAGTTCTACACCGCGAGCTGCAACTTCGGGTTCCAGCACCTCGCGTGCCTCTCGGACACCGCGATCGTCCAGTCGCCAGGCAGTCCGCTGGCGGTGGGCGGTGGCGTGACGCTGGCGGGGAGCGGGATCACGCCGGGCTCGGTGCTCAAGGTCTTCGTGGCTACGTCGTCCGGCACCGTCGACGTGATCCCGGACGGGCTCGCGCCGACCGCCACCACCGCGACCACCTGGAGCGGGACCCTGCCGTGGCCGTGGCCGGTGGGTGGCGGCGGCGCTCACCTCCTCGGCAACGGCTTCGTGAGCCTGCAGCTCGTGCAGACCGACCTCGGCTACAACGCCACCGACGGGGTGGGAAACGTGCTGATCGGCAACGCGGCGCTCGGCGTCCCCAGCGTCACCGCGATCGGCGGCGTCGCGCTCAGCGCCACCAGCTACGACCCGAGCGTGGGCACGGCCAACGTCCAGGGGCTGGTGACACCCGGCGCCTCGCTGGTGATCGGCGGCAGCGGCTTCGCGAACGCCGTGGTGAACGTGTTCACGGCCTCCGGCAACGTCGGCCCGCTCACGCCGAGCAGCCAGAGCGGCACCTCGATCACGGTGCCGATCCCCGCCGACGCACCGGTGGGACCGGGCTCGTTGCAGGTGGTGAACACCACCAGCTTCCTGGCTTCGAGTGCGGTGTCGATCCCGATCGGTGAGCCGATCACGGTCAGCAACGTGGGCGTGGACGGCGACACGATCACGGTCACGGGCGCCGGCTTCAACTCGCTGACGGTGATCAACCTGTTCGCCGCGAAGAACGGCGTGCTCACGAACGTGGGCGGGTTCGGCGACGGCCAGACCCCGAACATCCCGCTCACCGTGCAGGACTCCCACCAGTTCTCGTTCACGCGCCCGGCAGGGCTCGACGCCGGCCCGGCCTACCTGCAGGCGATCAACCCACCTTTCATCCCCTACACGACGTCGTCGTCGGGTGGCGGGTTCACGCTGCCGTAGGTGTGGCTCAACCCTTGGCGGACTCGCCGACCACGTGCCCGAGCTCGGGCACGATGAGCTTGTCCATGGCGAGCTTCACGGCGCCGCTCGAGCCGGGCACGGAGAAGATCACCAGCTCGCCCGAGAGCCCAGCCATGGCCCGCGACAGCATCGCGGCCGAGCCGATGTCCTGGTAGCTCAGGAAGCGGAACAGCTCGCCGAAGCCGTCGAGGGTCTTGTCGAGCATGCCCGCGATCGCTTCGAAGGTGCGGTCGCGGCGCGAGATGCCGGTGCCACCGTTCACGATCACGGCGCGCGCGCGGGCGCCGGCGCGGATCTCGGCGACCACCGCGCGGATGCGCTCGGGCTCGTCCGGCACGATCGCGTAATGGACCACCTCGTGACCGGCGGCGAGCAGCCGCTCGCGGATCGCGGCGCCGCTCGAGTCGGTCTCCTCGGTGCGGGTGTCGCTGACGGTGACGATCGCGCACGGGACCGAGATCGGCGCGGCGCGCTTGTGCTCGTGGTGTGCCATGGCGCTCCGCGAGGCGGTGCCGCGCTCAGCGCGCGCCGCCGGGGATTGCGAGCTCGAGGAAGTGGTGGATGAAGCGCGCGGTCGCGCCCCACACGATGGTGCCGTCGAGGTCGTAGAAGTGGACGAGGTGCGGCTGGCCGAAGCGCAGCCCGCGCTCCTCGACCCGGTGGATGGAGGCGTCGAGGAAGCGCTCGATCGGGACCTCGAGAACCTCGGCGATCTCCCCTGCGTGGGGCCGGTACGGGTACGGATGCGGCAGCGTGCCGACGATCGGCGTCACCAGGAAGTCGGTGATGGTGATGCTGTCGTCGAGCCAGCCGAGCACGTCGACGTCCTGGCGCCGGATGCCGAGCTCCTCGTCGGCCTCGCGCAGCGCCGTGTCGAGCGAAGTCTGGTCGCCGGGGTCGGTCTTGCCGCCCGGGAAGCTGATCTGGCCCTTGTGGGTCCCGACGGTCTCGGTGCGGCGGGTGAGCAGCACCCGCACGCCGTCGTCGGCCAGGAGCAGCGGCATCAGCACCGCGGCACGGATGAGCGCGGGAGATCCCGCCAGCTCGCGCCGCGGGCGGGTGCCCAGCGACGCACGAACCGTCTCGAGCCACGCGGGGCGCCGGCTGCTCATCCGGTCGGAAGGTAATGGCGGTCAGGATGGGTGTCATCCGCGCGGTGAGGCGCTGCGCGGTTGCGATACAATCCGTCGGCTCGAGCACACGAAGGAGGATCTCCCGTGGCAGACGACAAGCCCAAGGCGCCGGCCGACAAGGCGAAGAGTGCCGCGTACGATTCGTGGAAGGCGAACACCCCCGGCGGCCCCGGTGGTGCGCGTGACAAGACCAGCCTGAAGGGCAAGCTCTCGGCGATGGTCGACC
>CAYMQR010000391.1:0-5261 GCA_964392195.1 uncultured bacterium
CCCCAGGGGCGGGATCTCGCTCGGCATGCCGAGCGGGCCCGCGAGCGACCCGAGCTCGCTCCCCGCGGGCGCCGCCATCATCTCGCGGGTGCTCTTGCCGGCGGCGAGCACGACCAGCGTGACCACGCCGCGCGCGGCGTCGAAGTCCGCGAGCGTGAGCGGGATCCGCTCCGAGCCGGCGTGGAGCCGGACCATGACGAACTGGCCCGGTCGCGCGGCGCGCGCCAGCGCACCGGCCTCGACCTCCCACTCGAAGGTGTCGGCGGTGAGCTGGCTGCGGCGGAGGATCCGCCCGGTCATGGCCCCCTCCTCGGGGCCGTGGCGCGGCGCCCGGGGCTCAGTACCCCATCAGGCCGCGCTTCGGCCGCTCCATGAGCTGCGCCGAGCTGGCGTCGAACTTCGGCACCACGCACTTGTTCGGCCCGCCCTGCGTGCCGTGGACGAGTACCGGGAAGCGATCTTCCTGCATCGTCATCACCGGGCTCGCGTAGCCGAAGGTGATCGCGCCGCGGCGGTTCTGGGTGGTGTTGCCGGGCGCCACGTGGATGAGGTCCTCGCGGAAGATGTAGAACTCGCCGGGCTTGCACACCATCGGGACCTTCTTGATCGGCACCCGCATGACGTTCTCGACCGAGCACTTGTTCACGTTCGGGCCCACGTAGGGTGTGAAGAACTCCTGCTCGGCGCGGGTGAGGCCGCTCAGCGGCGGCGCGCGGAAGGTGTTCGGCCTGGTGGCGCTGAACACGCTCATCGCCGCGCGCCCGATGCGCTGCGCCCAGCCGAACGCCCGCAGCAGCACGCACAGCATCGCCCACTGCGAGCGCGAGAACTTCCAGCGCCCGAGCTGGAAGTGCTGGAGGTTGTACTCCTCGAGGAAGTCCTTGGTCGGGTACATCGCGAGGTCGACCGGCGGCGTACGCGGCTCGCGCTCCCGGTCCCACTGCACGTACCAGGTGCCCGGGAACGCCCACAGGCACCCGCTCTCGGGCGTCGCCTCGTCGAGTGCCACCCAGATGGCGAGCACCGGCACCGGCTTCACCGGACCGGGCACGGTCGGCCAGGTCTGATCGATCCGTCCGTCGCGGTGGACACCCGTGGCGGGAGCACCGGGCTGCTTCGAGAACGTCCACGCCCGCCACAGCAACACGTCGTTGCCGAGGATGTCGGCGAGCCGCTCGACCACGTTCGGATGCGAGCCGATCTTGAAGACCGGCTCGCTCACCATGTGCGCATCCATCGTCAGGTTCGCCCACGGCGGACCCTTGGGATCGTCGAGGATGCCCTTCAGCTGATCGCGCAGAACGGCCATCTCCTCCGGCGTGCAGAGCTGATACGGGCCGATCCAACCGTCCCGGTGGAACTGCTCGATCTCCCCCTGGCTCAGCATCAGTGGGCCGTTGGTCGCGCGATCGTGATTGCACATGTGGCTCTCTCCTCCACGTGGACGCACCTCTCCCCCTGCACCCGAAACGCAAGCTCGATGCCACGCGCGGTCAGCGGGCTCGGCGCCCGCGCAGGTCCTCGCCGCTCGCGGTCGCGAGCCGCGCGCTCGCGATCGCGGCCTGGCCCACCGCGAGGCCGGCGTCGGTGACCGGGACACGCTCCGCGAGGTGCACGGCCACTCCCTGCGCACCGAGACGATTCCGTAACGATTCCACGAGAATTGCATTGCTCGCACAGCCGCCCGCGAGCGCCACGGCGGTGATCCCGGTCCAGCGCGAGAGCCGCAAGGTGGCGCGCGCGAGGCGCTCGGCGAGGCCGAGGTGGAAGGTCAGCGCGGTGTGACTCGGATCACACCCCGTCCGGACGCTCCGGACGACTTCGCGCACCAGCGACAGCGTGTCGACGACCGCGCTCGGTACCGGGCGCCGGCCGTCCACGTCACGATCCGGTGACTCGCCGTCCGCCTCCGCCGCTCCGATGTTTCCAGGAGACGCCGCGCGCGCGCGCAGCGCGAGCGCTTCCAGGAGCACGCCGCCCCGGCCGTCGTCGGCGCGCTCGAGGGTGAGCCCGAGGATCGCGGCGACCGCGTCGAAGAGCCGGGCGCACGAAGACGTGCGTGGCGCGCCGCCGCCGGCGCGCGCCAGCGTCCGGGCCTCGTCGAACGGCTCGCGACCGACGCGCCCCACCAGCCCGAGCTCCTCCGCGACGTCGGAACCCGGAAACGCGCCCTCGAGCGCGGCGACCGCCATCCGCCACGGCTCGCGTGCCGCGCGCTGCGCGCCCCCGGGCATCGGCAGCAGCGTGAGCCGCGCGAGCCGCCTGAACCCCGCGACCCCGCCCACCAGGACCTCGCCGCCCCAGGCGGTGCCGTCGAGCCCGAGCCCGGGCCCGTCGAGGACCACCCCGAGCGCCGGCCCCGCCACGCCCGCGTCGACGAGGGCCGAGGCGAAGTGAGCGTGCGCGTGCTGGACCGCGACCGACGGCAGGCCGAGCGAGCGCGCCGCGCGCGAGCTCGACCACGACTCGTCGAGGTCGTGCGCCACGACGTCCGGCCACAGGTCGAGGAGCCGCGCGTGGTGCGTCACCGTCGCGACCAGCTCGTCGACCGCGGCCGGGTGGTCGAGGTCGCCGACGTGGGGCAGCAGGTGCACCCGCCCCTGCCCCGCGATCGCCGGCGCGTTCTTGCGGTCGCCGCCGATCGCCAGCACCGTCGGGCCGTCGGCGAGCGGCAAGGAGAGCGGTGCCGAGCCCCGCGACAGCCGGAGCGGACGGAGGCGTCCTGCGACCGGGCGCAGCACGGGGTCGTGGTTGCGGCGGGCGATCGGACGGTCGTGGACGAGCAACGCGTCCACCACCGCGCCGAGCCGCTCGACGGCCTCGCGATCGTCGGTGACCACCGGCCAGCCGGCGAGATCGGCGGTGGTCGAGACCAGCGCCGGGATGCCGCTCTCCGCGAGCAACAGCACCTGCATGGGCGTGCTCGGCAGCATCACTCCGACCTCGTCGAGCCCGGGCGCGACACCGCAGGCGAGCCGCGAGCCCGGCCGCGAGCGCAGCACGACGATGGGCCGCATCGCGCTCGCCAGCGCCGCGCCGTGCTCGCCGAGCTCGGCGACCGCGCGCGCGCCGTCGAGATCTGCGACCAGCACGGAGAGCGGCTCCTCGGGACGCGCCTTGCGGGTGCGCAGCCGCTCGACCGCCTCCGCGCGGGTCGCGTCGGCGACCACGTGGTAGCCCCCATAGCCCTTGACCGCGAGGATCGCGCCAC
Source organism: uncultured bacterium (assembly GCA_964392195.1). Classification (GTDB taxonomy): domain Bacteria; phylum JADJOY01; class JADJOY01; order JADJOY01; family JADJOY01; genus JADJOY01. The sequence continues at coordinate 3,212 of CAYMQR010000391.1, forward strand.
GCCGCAGCAGCCCGGCCGCCGCGCGCACCGGGTCGTCGGCGCGCCGCACGCGTCCGAAGCGAGCGCGCGCTGCCCTCGCCGTGATCAGCTCGAGCCGCGGGCCACACGCCGGACACGCGACGTTCTGCGCGTGGAAGCGCCGGTCGCTCGGGTCACGGACCTCGCTCTCGCACGCCGCGCACGGCGCGAAGCGGAACATCGAGGTGCGCTCGCGGTCGTACGGCAGGTCGAGGAGCATCGACGCCCGCGGCCCGCACGCCGCGCAGTGCGTGAACGGGTAGCGGAAGCGCCGATCGGCGGGGTCGAGCATCTCGCGCCGGCAGTCGTCGCACATCGGCCAGTCGGGCGGGATCGTGGCGCCCGCGCCGTCGAGCTCGCTGGCGAGGATCCGGAAGTCGCGCTCGAGGCCGGGTGGACGGATCGCCACCGCGAGCGCGTCGATTCGCGCGCCCGCCGGGAGCGCGCCTCCGAGCGCCGCGGTGAACGCCTCGGCGTCCTCACGCAGGCCCTGGACCTCGACGTCGAGGAGCGCGCCGCGGTGGCGCACGAAACCCGTCAGGCGACGCGAGGTCGCGAGGCGGTGGACGTGGGCACGAAGGCCCACTCCCTGGACCAGGCCCTGGACCTCCATGCGGCGACGGGTGCGGAGCGCGCTCATGGGCATCCGTCCCCGGGCGCGACGAGCGCTTCCACCGCGCCCGCCGTGAGCTCGGCCCAGGCGGCCATCGTGGTCTCGTCCGCTCCACCGCTTCCCACCCTCACCCCCACGAACCAGGCGTGCGCGGCGAGCCCACCGAGGGCCTCGGCGAGGCGCACCGACGCGCCTACACCGAGTCCGTGCGACGACCACGCCGACGAGCCCGCGCCCGACCCCCGCAGCTCGCGCAGCGCGCCCGTCACCAGCTCTCCGGCGGGCTCGCCGTGCACGGCGTCGACGACCACCACGCGCTCCGCACCCGCGAGCCGCGCCGCGAGGTCCATCGCCGGAGCGGTCACCGCCACGACCTCGAGCGCGCCGCGGGCGGCGGCCGGTCCGCGCGCGAGCCGATCGGCGACGTCGAGCCCGAGGCGCTCGGCCGCGCTCGCGCTGCCCACGCACAGCACCCGCGCCGGCTTCGCCGCGCTCGCGGGCGGCCCGCCGCGCTCCTGCGGCGCGGCGCCCGTGACGCGCTCCACCGACAGCTTCACGAAGTGGGTCGCGCAGCTGATGCATGGATCGTAGTCGCGGATCGCCACCTCGCACGCGTGGGTGGCCTCGGCGAGCGGCAGGTCGGCGATGCGCGGCGCCAGCGCGCGCAGATCGTCCTCGATGGTCGCCTGGTTCTGCGACGTGGGCGGGACGATACGCGCGCTCACCACCAGGCCGCGCTCGTCGAGCTCGAAGCGATGGAAGAGCGTCCCGCGCGGCGCCTCGGTCGCGCCGAAGCCGACGCCGGCGCGCGGCTCGGTGGGGACGTACGGCTGCTCGGGCGGTACGTACGAACGCGCGATGCGCAGCGCCTCGTCGATCGCGTACGCCGTCTCCACGCCGCGCGCGACCACGCCCTGGGCGGGGTCGGCCCGGAGCGGGTCGAAGCCCAGGCTGCGCGCCGTGGCGGCGAGCTCGTCGCCGACGAGGTCGAGGTTGAGGGCGAGGCGGGCGATCGGACCCACCAGGTACGCACCGCGGCCGCGGATGCGCGCGTGGAGCGCGGTCGAGTGCGGGACCTGGATCTCGTCGAAGACGCGCTCCCACTCGTCGACGGCGACGTCGAGCCCCGCCGTCGACACGATCCGCCCCTCGTTCAACGGGTATTCGCGCGGATGGCGGAGCGAGACGCGCTCGACGGCGAGCGGCCGCGGCCGCCGCTCGAAGGTGCCGATCCACGCGAGCAGCTCGCGCGCCTGCTCGCGGGCGCGCTCGAGCTCGGTGGCGAGCGCCGTCATCTCGGTGCGGCTCGGCACCCTCGTGAAGCCACCGGGCCGGGCGGACACCGGATGGATCGCGCGTCCGCCGAGCAGCTCGAGGACGCGGTTGCCGACGCGCCGCAGCGCGAACGCCCGCTCCACG
>CAYMQR010000392.1:0-5241 GCA_964392195.1 uncultured bacterium
GGCTACTACCTGCAGTCGGGCGGCGGCAGCGCGGTCGCGGGCGGTGTGCGCGTGTCCTCGACGGCCACGCTCGCGATCGAGCGCTCGACGCTCGCGGGCAACGTGGCGGTCGGCGGTGTCGGCGGGGCGGGGCTCCCCGTGCCGAACTACGTGCCCGGGGCCGTGGGCGGTGCGAGCGCGGGTGGTGCGCTGCTTGCGGACGTGGCGGCAACGCTCACCAACTCGACCGTCACGGGCAACAGCTCGGCGGGTGGTGCAGGTGGTGAGCCGAGCGGTGCAGCCGGCGCCGCGAACGGCGGCGCGCTGGTCGCGAACGCCGGTGTGGCGCTCGCGCACGTGACCGTCGCGGCGAACGCAGGCGCGCCCGAGGTGGTCGTGGGCGCGGGAGCGTCGACGATCGCGAACAGCATCCTCGCGGGGGGCTGCAGCGGGCTCGTCGGCGCGTCGCAAGGCGGGAACGTCGAGAGCCCGGCGAGCACCTGCGGGCTCACCGAGGGTGACGACGAGGGGAACGTGAGCGGCGCAGCGCTCGAGCTCGCCGCGCTCGCCCCGAACGGCGGGCCGACCGAGACCCAGGCGATCTCCGCGACGAGCGCCGCCGCGGGCGCGGGCCGCGCCGGGAATTGCCTCCCCACGGATCAGCGCGGCGTGGCCCGCCCCGCGAGCGCGTGCGACAGCGGCGCCTTCGAGGTCACCGAGTAGGCGGGTCGGGCGCACGGCTGGGAACAACGTGGAGGGGCACGCGCCGCGTGCCCGGCGATACGCTCCGGCGCGCGCGTCGGCACGATCGCGGATCGCAGCACTGCGCCTCCGTACAGGGATCTTCGCGATCGTCGATGCGACGTCGTCGCGTATCGCCGGTCGCGCGGCGCGCGACCCTCCGGCCGCTCGGGCCCCCGCGTTGGCGGCTACACTCGGGGCGCATTCGATCCCGGGGGATGCCCATGTCCGTGTCGTTCGACTCCAGCAAGACACTCGCCTGCCTTTCGCTCGCCGCGCTCCTCCTCACCACCGGCTGCGCCGACTCCGGCGACGCCAACATCGTCGAGAGCTGTAGCGGCCAGGTGCTGCGCGCGCGGCCCAAGGACCCGGGCCAGCCCGGTCCGTGGCCGGTGGGCGCGCTCACCACCACCCTCGGCGGTATCCGCACCGAGGTCTGGTACCCGGCGGTGCCGGGAAGCGAGAAGGGCCGCGATCCGGTCGTCTACGACATCCGCGACCACATCCCCGAGAAGGACCGCGCCAAGATCCCCGAGGACGTGAACCCGCCGCAGGTGTGCGCGTGCTACCGCGGCCTGCCGCTCGATACCGCGAGCGGGCCGTACCCGATCGTCGACTTCATCCACGGCACCGCCGGCTTCCGCACCCAGAACCTCGAGAACGTCACCCACTGGGCGAGCCGCGGCTTCGTGGTGGTCGCGTCCGATCACCCAGGCATCGAGTTCAAGGACCTCGTGACGTTCCAGAACTTCCCGCCCGACCAGGTCGGCGACGCGCGCCGCGTGTTCGCCGAGTTCCAGAACCCGAGCGGCGACATCGCGTTCCTCGCCGGCCACGTCGACACGTCGCGCCAGGGCGCCACCGGTCACAGCGCGGGCGGCGCGGCGGCCAGCGTGCTGGGCGACATCGCGCAGGTGCTGATCCCGATCGCGGGCGGCACCGGCGCCCCGCCCACGCGCCCGCTCTCGACGCTCTTCATCCGCGGCACCCAGGACTTCGGCGATGGGCGCCCCGGCGAGGAGGCGCAGTGGAGCGCCGCCGAGCCGAGGAAGCGCAGCGTGCTGATCGCGCGCTCGGAGCACCTGGTGGGCTCGAGCCTGTGCGGGCTGCGCGCGCCCGACGATCCCAACACCGACCTGCTCGACATCATCACCACCTACGGCGTCGGTGGGATCTTCGGTCAGGCCGCGGGAGCGCTTTTCCGCGGCTGCACCGACCCGCGCGACGCCGACGACCCGTACCTGGCGTGGAGCACCGGGGTCGCGATCATGAACTACGCGACCACCGCGGTGCTCGAGGAGGGGCTCCACTGCTCGGAGTCGGGTGGCACCGAGATCGCGCGGATCCAGAGCCTGTTCTCTCCCAACGTCGATCTCTATCGCGAGGAGCTGTGAGCGGGCCGCGATGAAGGCGCGGGTGATCGAGCGCCATCGCACCCAGTACACCGACCCGATCGGCTTCCGCGCCGGCGAGGAGCTGGTGCTCGGGTGTCGCGACGATCAGTTCGTGGGCTGGATCTGGGCGACGGCGCCGAGCGGCAAGAGCGGCTGGGTGCCGATCGAGGCGCTCGCGATCGAGGGCGAGCGCGGACGCGCGCTCCACGACTACACGGCGCGCGAGCTCGACGTGGACGTGGGCGAGCGGGTCACGATCGCCCGCGAGCTGGCGGGCTGGGCGTGGGTGCTGAGCGAGCGCGGCGGCGAGGGCTGGGTGCCGCTCGCGAGCCTCGAGCGCTGACGGCGCGCCGAGCCCGAGCGCCGGCGCGTGTGCCGCCGCTATCGCGCCGAGGCGGTCGCGCTCGCCGCGAGCGCCTCGGCGGCGGCGCCGCTCGGCCGCCACGGCGTCTCGAGGTGGCTCCGCGCCAGCGTCTGCGCGAGCACGTCGCGGCCGTCGCCGTCGAGATCGACGACGCGCTGGTAGGCCGCCACCGCCGCCTCGCGCTCCCCACGCCCGTCGTGGAGCTGCCCCTCCATCACGCCGTGCCACGCCGGCGCCCAGGAGAGCCGCTCGAGCGCCTCGGGCTCGAGCGCGGCCAGGCGCGCCCCGGCCTCGTCGAGCGCCCCCGCGAGCAGCGCGGCGCGCGCCTGCCACAACGTCGCCGCCACCGGCGTTCGCGCGTCGTAGCTGGGCGCGCCGGCCGCCGCGCGCGAGCGGACCACGTCCGCCTCGCGTGTGGCGCGCTCGAGGTCACCCACCTCGGCGAGCGCACGGATCAGCTCCAGGTGGAGCAGCGCGTTGGACGGAAAGCGCTCGTGGAGCGATCCGATCAACCGCACCGCCTCGGCGCGCCGCGCCGGCTCGAAGCGCATCAGGATCTTGGCGAGCGCGTAGCGCGAGCCGAGCTGGCCGAGCCCGTCGCTCGCCGCCGCGTCCTCGAGCAGCGCGAGTCCCCGCGTCATGTCTCCCTTCGGCACGAACCACAGGAAGCTCAGCCACTTGAGCGCGCGCGGCGCGAGGTCGGAGAAGTACAGGTACGCTCCGAGCGCGGGCTTGGCCTCGCTCGAGGTGGGATCCAGCACGAGCGCCCGCTCGAGCCACTTACGGGCGCGCTCGCCGGCGGTGCCGGCGGCGTAGTAGCGGCCGCGCTGCGCCTCGCGGCGCCCGAGGTAGCCGAGCGCCTGGCCTCCCCAGGTGAGGGCCTCGACGTCGTCGGGGTCAGCGTCGAGGCGGCGCTCGGCGAGCGCCACGGCGCGCTCGAGCCCGGCGCCGATCGCGTCGTCGTGGCGGGTGTCGGCGGTGTCGAGTTCGATCCGCCAGAAGAGCGTCGTGACCGCGAAGAACTCGGGCGCCGGGTGCTCGGGAGCGAGCACGCGCGCGGCGTCGAAGTGGCGCGCGGCGGCGGCGAAGTCGCCCGCGAAGTTGGCGTCGATGCCGGCGCGCAGGGCCGTGTCGAGCGCCGCCGGAGGTGCCGCCTCCGCGGCGGCGCCGGCCGCGACGGCGAGCACCGCGATCGCCGCTACGAGCACGCGCACGGGACGGAGGAGGACTCGCATGGGTAACCTTCGGTGGTCCGGACCGCGATCGAGCTTGCGCCCGGAGAGAGGACTCGGCATGCCGAACCGCGCGCTCCTCGGCTCTCGCCCTAGCTGGGTGGCGATCCTCGCGATCACGGTCACGTTCGCGCTCTCGATCGCGGGGCTCTCGTGCGCGAGCCGCCGCGGGCCGCAAGGTAACGGCATCCACGCCGCGTCGGGCGAGGCGGCCGTCGCCACCGCCAATCCCGAGGCCACCGCCGCGGCGCTCGCCGTCCTCGAGGCGGGCGGCAACGCCGCGGACGCCGCGGTCACCGCGGCGCTGGTGCTGTCGGTGGTGCAGCCCCACTCGTCGGGCCTCGGTGGCGGCGGATTCCTCGTCTACCGGCGTGCCGGGAGCGAGCGGGTCGAGACCCTCGACTTCCGCGAGACCGCGCCGGCGGCGATCGACCCCGCCGCGATCGCCGCCGAGCACGACCCCAAGGTGCTCCAGGACGGCGGCCTCGCGGTCGCCGTTCCCGGCGAGGTCGCGGGGCTCGACGAGATCCTGCGCCGCTTCGGCACGCGGCCGCTCGCGGCGGCGGTGGAGCCGGCGCGGCGCATCGCCGAGCGCGGCTACACGATCGACACGCGGCTCGCCGAGCGGCTGGTCGCGCGCAAAGGCCTGCTCGAGCGGTTTCCCGCGTCGGCCGCGATCTTCCTCGACGGCGGCGTGCCGCGGGGCGCCGGCTCGCCGCTGGTCCAGCGCGATCTCGCGCGGAGCCTCGCGCTGCTCGCGAGCGACGGCCCGCGCGCCTTCTACGACGGCCCGATCGCCGCGGCGATGGTCGAGGAGGTCGCGCGCCAGGGCGGCGTGCTGACCCGCGACGACCTGCGCGGCTACCGGCCGAAGTGGCGGGCGCCCGTCGAGGGGCGGTACCGGGGGTTGCGGGTGGTGAGCATGGGGCCGCCCAGCTCGGGCGGGGTGCTGCTGGTCCAGATGCTCGCGGTGTGGGAGCGCCTGGGCGCGCCAGCCCAGGGCGCGCCCGGCTCCACCGCGCACCTCGCGGCGCTCGCGGAGACCATGCGCCACGCGTTCGCCGATCGGATCGAGGCGCTCGGCGACCCGGACTTCGTGACGGTCCCGGTCGCCGAGCTCACCAGCACCGCGCACGTCGAGGACATCGCCGCGGAGATCCGTGCCGCGCTGGGCGTCGCGACCGTGCCAGCGACGCCCGCCGGCACCGCGCCGCTCACCGGCGGTGATCACACCTCGCACGTGAGCGTCGCCGACGCCGCCGGCAACCTCGCCAGCATGACCCTCAGCATCAACACCAGCTTCGGCTCGGGAGTCACGGTGTCGGGCTACGGGATCGTCCTCAACGACGAGATGGACGACTTCAGCCTCGGGCTCGCCTCGCCCAACGCCTACGGGCTCGTCGGCGGCGCCGCGAACCGCGTTCAGCCGGGCAAGCGCCCGCTCTCGAGCATGACGCCCACGCTGGTCTTCGACGAGCACGGCGAGCCGTTCGCGGTGCTCGGCTCGCCGGGTGGACCACGCATCGTGAGC
>CAYMQR010000393.1:0-5240 GCA_964392195.1 uncultured bacterium
GTCGCGCATGATGCCGCCCACGCCGGTCGCCGCCCCCTGGTAGGGCTCGATGAACGACGGGTGGTTGTGGCTCTCCATCTTGAACACCACCGCGAGGCCGTCGCCGATCGAGACGATGCCGGCGTTCTCGCCCGGGCCCTTGAGGACGCGCGGGCCGGTGGTGGGGAAGGTCTTCAGGTGGATGCGGCTCGACTTGTAGCTGCAGTGCTCGCTCCACATCACCGCGAACATGCCGAGCTCGGTGTAGTTGGGCGTGCGGCCGATGAACTCGCAGATGCGCCGGAACTCGTCCTCGGTGACGCCCATCTCGCGGGCGACCGCCGCGGTGACCTCCGGCTCGCGGGTGGCGTTCGTCATGGCACCACCCCCTGGAAGAGCAACGCGCCGTCGTGGTTGCCGAGGAGCTCCTCGGCGCAGCGGTCGGGATGCGGCATCAGGCCCAGGACGTTGCGCTTCTCGTTGGTGATGCCCGCGATCGCGTGGAGCGATCCGTTCGGGTTGCCGTCCTCGGTGACCTCACCGGCGGCGTTCACGTAGCGGAAGATCACCTGCCCCTCGCCCTCGAGGCGATCGAGGAGCCCCGGTTCGGCGAAGAAGCAGCCGTCGTTGTGCGCGATCGGCATGCGCAGCACGCGGCCCTTCTCGACACCACGGGTGAAGGGCGTGGCGCCCGCGTCCTGCTCGGCGCGCAGGAAGACGTCGCGGCACAGGAACTTGAGGTGCTTGTTCCGCATCAGGGCGCCGGGTAGGAGCCCCGACTCGGTGAGGATCTGGAAGCCGTTACAGATGCCGATCACCGGGCCGCCGCGGTTCGCGAACGCGATCACCTCCTCCATGATCGGCGAGAAGCGCGCCATCGCGCCGGAGCGGAGGTAGTCGCCGTACGAGAACCCGCCGGGGAGGATGACGACGTCGGAGCCCTTGAGGTCGCGGTCCTTGTGCCACAGGAAGCGCGCCTCGGCGCCGGCCGCGTGGCTCGCGGCGTAGTAGCAGTCGTGGTCGCAGTTCGACCCGGGGAAGACGACGACGCCGAACTTCACGCGCCCTCTCCTTCGAGCCGCACCGAGAAGTCCTCGATGACGGGGTTCGCGAGGAGCTTCTTGCACATCTCGTCGACGCGTTCGCGGGCCGCGGCGCCGTCGCCGCCGAGCTCGACCTCGATGTGCTTGCCGACGCGCACGCCGCGCACCTCGTCGAAGCCGAGGCTCTTCAGGCCGCCGGCCACCGCCTGTCCCTGCGGATCGAGCACTCCGCGCTTGAGCGTGACCGTGACGATCGCCTTCATCGGGACTTCTCCTTGCGGCCGCGCGCCGCCCGCGATCCGCGCTTCGCGGTCTTGCCACGCTTACCGGTGGCGAGGGCGCGCCGGATCAGGAAATCGACGTGAACGAGCTGCTTGTCGAGGTCGAAGGCACGATCGAGTGTCTTGCGGTCGAGCCGCTTCGCGACCTCGGGATCGGCCTCCAGCAGCGCGCGGAACGAGCCACCCTCGCGCACCGCCGTCATGGCGCAGCGCTGCACGATGCGGTAGGCGTCTTCGCGCCGCATCCCCGCCTCGACGAGCTTGAGCAGCACCTCGCCCGAGAACACCAGGCCGCCGCCGTGGTCGAGGTTGGCGCGCATGCGCTCGGGCCGCACCTCGAGACCGCGCAGGAGCCCGGTCATCCGCACCAGCATGAAGTGGGTGCCGATGGTGGCGTCGGGGCCGATCACCCGCTCGACCGACGAGTGGCTGATGTCGCGCTCGTGCCACAGCGCGATGTCCTCGAGCGAGGCCCCCGCGGCGGCGCGGATCACGCGCGCCAGCCCGGTGAGGTTCTCGGCGAGGATCGGGTTGCGCTTGTGCGGCATCGCCGACGAGCCCTTCTGGTGCTTGCCGAAGGGCTCGAACGCCTCCGCGACCTCGGTGCGCTGCAGGTGGCGGACCTCGATGGCGATCTTCTCCATCGTGCCGGCGAGGATCGCGAGCGCCGAAAACAGCTCCGCGTGGCGGTCGCGCTGCACCACCTGGTTCGCCGCCGGCTCGGGCTCGAGGCCGAGCCGCGCCAGCACGGCCTTCTCCACCGCCGGTGGGTTGTGGGCGAACGTGCCGACCGCGCCGGACAGCTTGCCGACCCGCACGGACTCGCGCCCGCGCTCGACGCGGCCGCGGTTGCGGACCATCTCCGCGTACCAGAGCGCGCACTTGAGCCCGAAGGTGATCGGCTCGGCGTGGACGCCGTGGGTACGGCCGACCATGACCGTGCGGGCGTGGGTGGTGGCGAGCTGCGCGAGCACCTCGATCAACGCGTCGAGGGCGACGAGGACGTGATCGACCGACTCGACGAGCTGGAGCGCGAACGCGGTGTCGACCACGTCGGAGCTGGTGAGCCCGTGGTGGATGAAGCGGCCCTCGGGTCCGACGGTCTCCGCGACCTGCGTGACGAAGGCGATGACGTCGTGGGCGACCTCGGCCTCGATCGCCGCGATACGGTCGGGATCGACGCGCGCCTTGCGGCGGATCGTGGCGACCGCGCGCGCCGGCACCTCGCCACGCTCGGCGAGAACCTCGAGCGACGCGAGCTCCACCCGCAGCCAGCGCTCGTACTTCCCCTGGTCGGACCAGATCTGGCCCAGCTCGGGGCGGGTGTACCGCGGAATCATCCTGTGCGAGGGCGGACGGGAGAGACCGAGGATCTAGCTCCGCTAACGCGGTGCGGCAAGCATGAAATCGAGCGCCGACGCGGCGCGCCTCACGGCAGCGTGAAGCAGCCGTCGGGCCCGGGACCCGAGCTCGTGAACGGGACTCAAGGATGCGCCGTCGGATCACACACGATCGAGCCGGCGGCCGGCCCGGGTCAACGGTCGGTGAACCCGGTCACGCGAGGGGAATGACGTCGACGAGCGCGTCGCCGTCGATCACCCAGCTCGCGAGGCCCGGAAGCTCCTCCCGGTCGGCGGCGCGGAAGAGCCGCGGCGCGACGCGCTTCGCGATCCGGCGTTCGCGGATCCCGCCTCGGCCGCATCCGGTCACGAGGGCGTGGCCCTTGAGCACCCGCGGCCTCCCGATCAGCCGCGTGGCGTCGGAAGGGAGCGGTGAGCGCGGTCGACGATCGAGCACCAGGAAGCTCACCGGCAGGCTGCGCAGATCGATCGAGAGCTCGCGGGAGAAGCGTGCCCAGTGCGCGCTGGTGAAGACCGCGGGCGGCGGCTCGGCGAACTGGTGGCACCAGTCGGCCGGGTTCGTCCCACCACCTCCGCCCACGAGGGGGCAGCGCTCGCCGTGCGGACACGGCGCGACCGGGGCATGGCTCTCGCGCAGCGCCTCCCGGGCGCGGAGCAACACCCGGCTCGCGTGTGGAGTGCCCGGCTCGACCCACAGCACCGCGCTCGCCCGGCGCGCCAGCTCGACCAGCGCGCCGAGCGCGTCGGTGGTCAGCTCGGTGATCACGTGGCTCACGAGCAGCGTACCGATCGGGCCTCTCGGCGGCTCGCCGTGCGCGACGCGCAACGCCGGGTGCTCGGCGGCGACCCGCGCCGCGGTGAAGCGCATCGCCGCGGGCGAGCGGTCCCACGTCCGCAGCTCCGCGTCGGCGGGCGCGAGCGCGTTTGCCGCGAAAAGCGCGCGCGAGGCGACGCCCGACCCGCACCCCCAGTCGACGACCACTCCTTCCGGCGCGCGCCACCCGAGGCTCGCGAGCTCGCCGAGCACGAACTCCCACTTCCAGCGGATGCGCGCGCCGAAGGTGCGGTCGTAATCGTCGAGGAGGCCGGAGTCGGCCCAGTAATCGGTGCGCTCGGCCCCGCCGTCGAGGAACACGGCGCGCAGGCGTCGAAGCCGATCCCAGTCGATCGGCGAGGCGGTCATCGCGCGCCTGCCGGGACGACGTCGAGGAGCGGATCGAGCGCCTGGCGCTCGACGCCGAGGAACCGTTTGAGCTCGATCGCCCGCGCCCGCGCCTGCGGAGACGAGAAGGGCGCGTGCTTGCGTACGCCCGCGATCATCAGGTTCTTGGGCGTGTGCTCCGAGCCGACGAACTCGATGACGCGCGTCTCGTAGCCGGCCCACTCGAGGACGGCCGCGCGGAGCGCGTCGGTCCCCCACTCCGCGAGACGCTCCTGCAGTAGCCCGTGGCACAGCGCGCCCGCCAGCGGAACCGGGCGGCCGAGCTGGGGACGCAGCTCGCGGTGGCAGCACGGCGCCACGATCACCAGCCGCGCGCCCAGCGCCACCCCGCGCCGGATCGCGTCGTCGGTGGCGGTGTCGCAGGCGTGGAGCGCGATCAGCACGTCGGCGCGGTCTATGGCCGCACCGGCGATGTCTCCGGCGACGAAGCCGAGCCCCGCCGCGCCCACGGCGGTGGCGACGCGGTTGGCCTCGGCCACCAGCTCCGCGCGCGCCTCCACTCCCACCACCTGCGCCTCGAGCCCGAGCACGCGCCGGAAAAGGTGCCAGACCGCGAACGTGAGGTACCCCTTGCCCGCCCCCATGTCGACGATCACCGGCGCGTGCTCGCCGAAGCCACATTCGCGCGCCAGGTGCGACACGATCTCGACGTAGCGGCGGATCTGGCTGTGCTTGTCGGCCTTCGAGGGACGCGGGCGCCCGCTCGCGTCGACCACGCCGAGCGCCTCGAGCCACGGCTGCGCCGAGGCGTCGAGGAGGCTCGCCTTGGCGCGGTCGTGGCTCGAGGAGGGCGCCTCACGCCGCGCCGGCTTGTGTCCTGCCAGCCGGGCCTCACCGTTCGCACCGACGTGGAGCTGCCAGTCGCGCTCGGTGGTCCCGAGCAGCGCGTTGCGGAAGCGCGATGGCACCCGCGCCATCACCCACTCCGGCACGTCGACGAGCGCCACGTTCTCCGTCACGTCCCGCCGGGCGAAGCGCAGCGTGAACGTCACGACCGGGCCGCGCTTGAGCTCGACGCGGCGGCCGATCACCTTCTCCGGCACGGCGTCGCCGGCAGCCGCTCCCGATAGCACGAGCTTCACGAAGGTACGCCCGTCGAGGCTCTCGACGAGCCGCTCGCGGAAGCGATCGAGGGTTGACGTCATGGCGGCGCTCGACGGCCGACGGAGTGGCCGCGCTCCACGGTGCGCGGCGTCTCAGTGGCCGGTGTGGCCGAAGCCGCCGGCGCCGCGCTCGGTCGGGCTGAGGTCGTCCACCTCCACGAGCGCCGCGCGCACCACCGGCGCCAGCACGGCCTGGGCGATCCGCATCGCGGGCGCCACCTCGAACGGCTCGCTGCCGGCGTTGAGCAGGA
>CAYMQR010000394.1:0-5225 GCA_964392195.1 uncultured bacterium
GAGGGCCCGACTCCCGTCGGGCCGCCGAGTGGCACCCCGGACCGCCAAGAGGCCGGTCCCTACGAGAGCGACGGCCCCGGATCGACTCACTTGCGGTCGCGAATGTCCACGTTCTCGCCCTTGTCCTTGTAGACGCAGGTGCGGTCGTAGTCCTGGCCCTTCCAGCGCACCCGGATGTCCGACTCCCACACGTCGGGACGGCTCTCGGTGAACGGGCCCCAGCGCAGCACCTCGATCTTCTGGGCGCTCGCCTTGGCCTCGCACGCCTGGCGGGCGCGCTCGCGGACCACCCGCTCGTTGGCGTTCTCGGCGGCGTTGCTCTGGCCCGGGTTCTCGCTGAAGTCGACGTCCTTGCTGGCGATGTTGAAGCGGCACACCCGCTGGTAGGGCGAGCCCTTGTATTCGACCACCACGTCCGCCTCGAAGCGCCCCTGCGTCACCTCGCGGATGCCGTTCCAGGTGCGGATGTCCATGCCGAGCGACTTCGCCTTGGCGTTGCAGGCGTCGTGGACCTGCTCGCGCTCGTTCGGGTTCACGGTCTTGTAGTTGCCCCACTCGGCCGCGCCCGCGCTCACGGGCAGGGAAGCCGCCATCAGCAGCGGCGCGATCGTCCACCAGCGCATGTGTGATCTCCTCGGAAAGGGTTCGTCTCGACGAGGTAGTACGACGCCGACTCGCGGTTCAAGTCCACGGTCGAGCGCCACTCGACGGATCGCCGCCGCGGCGAGCACCGCGAACCCCGCCGCGTTGCGGCACCACCGACCGATCGGTAGCATGCCCGGACCGCCTCGCCCTGCGCCGTTTCACTGCCCTGGAACCTGCCGTGCCCCGGGAGACGACATGTCGGCCACGCCACCCGTTGCCCCCAACCCCTACCTGATCGGCGCGTTCGCGCCCCAGCCCCAGGAGATCACCGCCCACGACCTCACCGTGCTCACGGGCGAGGTCCCACGCGAGCTGCGCGGCATGTTCGTGCGTAACGGCGCGAATCCACGCTTCACGCCGCCTGGGCGCTACCACTGGTTCGACGGCGACGGGATGGTCCACGGCGTCCACCTCGAGGACGGCCGCGCGACCTACGCCAACCGCTTCGTGCGCAGCCGCGACTTCCTCGCCGAGGAGGCGGCGGGCCGCGCCTTGTGGGGTGGCATCCTCGATCCGATCCCGCCCGAAAACCGCGAGCACCCCGACAAGGACACCGCCAACACCGACCTGGTGTGGCACAACGGCCGCCTGCTCGCGACGTGGTGGCTGGGCGGCGAGCCGGTCGCGCTGCGGGTGCCGTCGCTCGACACCGTAGGCCCCTACTCGTACGAGGGGCGGCTCGCGTGCGGGCTCGCGTCCCACCCCAAGGTCGATCCCCGCACCGGCGAGCTGATGTTCTTCGACTACTCGCCCTACCGCGCGCCCTACCTGACCTACGGCGTGGCCTCCGCCGACGGCACGCGCGTGACCACGACGCCGATCGAGCTACCCGGGCCGCGCCTGCTCCACGACATCGCGATCACCGAGCGCTACACGATCTTCCTCGACTTCCCGATGCTGTGGGACATGGGCGGGCTCGCCAGCGGACGGCGGCGGGTCGGCTTCGACACCAGCCTCGCGAGCCGCTTCGGCATCGTGCCGCGCCACGGCACCAACGCCGACGTGCGCTGGCTCGAGGCGCCGCCCTGCTACTGCTACCACACGATCAACGCGTGGGAAGATGGCGACGCGATCGAGCTGCTGGCGTGCCGCATCGAGAACCCGCTGCCGCGCACTCGCGAGAGCGACGGCAAGATCCCGCGGCTCTTCTTCCTCGAGCTCCACCCGTTCCTGACCCGCTGGCGCTTCGACCTCGCGAGCGGTGCCGTCACCGAGGAGCGCCTCGACGACCGCCCCACCGAGTTCCCGCGCATGAACAACCAGCTCCTCGGGAAGAAGACCCGCTTCAGCTACAACCCGAGCATCGCCGAGAGCTCGGAGCTGCTCTTCGACGGCGTGATCCGGTACGACACCGAGCGCGGCACCTCGACGCACCACCGCTGGGGCGCCGGACGCTTCGGCGGCGAGGTGGTGTTCGCGCCACGCAGCGGCGCCACCGCCGAGGACGACGGCTGGCTCGTCACCTTCGTCCACGACACCACCACCGGGCTCTCCGAGCTGGTCATCCTCGACGCCCGCGACGTCGCCGGGAAACCGGTGGCGCGCTTGCACATCCCGCAGCGCGTGCCGATCGGCTTCCACGCGTGGTGGGTACGCGGCGAGGACATGGACCGCGCGGCGAACTGAGCGGCTTCGGGGTCGCGCTCCGTCGCGACCGCGACACGTCCCGACCGCGGCGGTGACGGAGCACCGCCCTCCACACCGACGAGGAAGGCTCGCCCCATGCGCCCCGCCACCGTCCGCACCCGCGCCGGCAAGTTCCAGCAGGCCGTCACCCTCGGCCCTCACGAGCTCGTCGCCGACGAGCCCGCCGAGAGCGGCGGCGACGACCTCGGCCCCGCGCCGCACGACTTCCTGCTCGCGGCGCTCGGCGCGTGCACGTCGATGACCGTGAAGATGTACGCCGACCGCAAGGGCTGGCCGCTCACCTCCGTGCGCGTCGAGCTGACCCAGGAGAAGCAGGGCGCGGCGCACGTGTTCCACCGCACCGTGCACCTCGACGGCGCGCTCGACGACGAGCAGCGCGCGCGGCTCCTCGACATCGCCCAGAAGTGCCCGGTGCACCGCACGCTCTCGGGCGAGCTCCGCATCGAGAGCGCGCTCGGCTGACGGGCGCCGGCGGTCCCTCCGAAGGCTGGTGCACGACTCGGAGGGCCCGACCCCGAGGGCCGCGTCCCGCGGGTGCTGGCGGCCGCGCGGGAGCGCGGCCCTCCGAGGTGATGGACCGGCCCGGCGACGGCCGGTCCGAGGCCTACGCCCCTACCGCTTCCGCTTCCAGCGCGTCGATGACGTCCTGGGTCTTCTGCGCGAGATCGGGCAGCCCCAGCCGCACGAAGCCGTCGCGCGAGCGCGCCAGCACCTGCCGCCCCTCGTCGCACTGCCCGGCGGCGAAGAGGAGCTGGCCGAGGTCGACGCCCACGAAGCAGATGCCGTCGAGGCGGTCGAGGGCGAGGTTGAGCTTGTAGGAGTCGGTCAGGTGGTCGAACGCGTCCTGGTCGCGCTCGAGCATGAGCTCGATCTTGCCGAGCGCCCACAAGGCACTCCCCATTCCGTCGCGGTCGCCGAGCTCGGCGAAGACCGGCAGCGTCTCGAGCAAGAGCTGGCGCGCCTGCTCGGGCTCGCCGGCCAGCGAGCCGAGCCGTGCCACGCGCACCAGCGCCACGGCGCGCGAGTGGCGATCGCCGAGCTTCTCGTGGATCGCCACCTCGCGCTCGTGGAAGCCGAGCGCCTTCTCGACCTGGCCGAGGGCCGCGCAGGCGCCCGCGAGGTCGGCGAGCGCCGCGGCCTCGTCGGCGTCCCGCCCCAGCCGCGCGTAGATGTCGGCGGCGCGCTCGTGGTGGGCGAGGGCCGCCGCGTGCTCGCCGAGCTCGAGGCGGATGCGCCCGAGGTAGCCGAGCACCACCGCGCGATCGGCGTCCTCGGTGAGCGACTCGATGGCGCGATCGAGGATCGCGAGCGCCTCGCGCGGGCGCCCCGACTCCACCTGCGCCACGGCGCGAGTGATGACCGCGGACAACGGCTCGCTGCTGCTCACGCTCACGATCCCGCCCCTCCCGTCGATGCCTCGCCGCCGCGCCCGTCCGCGCCGTTCGTCAGCTCGCTCACGCCGCCGGCGGGGAAGAAGAGTGTAGCGAGCAACGTGAGCACCGCCGCCCCCGCCATCAGCCAGTAGGTGTCGCGCAGCGCGCCCGCCATCGCCTCCTGGAGGCGCGGCAGCAGCTCGGCCGGCACGCTCGAGCGCGCGGCGGCGTCGAGGAGCACGTTGGGGTTGGCGAGCCCGGCGGCGCTCACCTCACCGAGCGACGCCACCCGCCCGCGCCAGCCCGCGGTCAGCACCGCGCCCATCGCCGCCACGAAGATCGAGCCGCCGATGCTGCGGAAGAACTGCACCGACGCGGTCGCGACGCCGCGCTCGGCCCACCCCACCACGTTCTGGACGCAGATCAAGAGCGCCGTCGCGGAGGCCCCCATGCCCGCGCCGATCAGCACCATCGACGACAGCACCAGCGCGCGCGGCGCGTCGATCGCCACCCCGAGCAGGAGCGCGGTGCCGAGCACCATGCCCACCGCGCCGGCGAGCGCCACCGGGCGGAACCCGAAGCGCAGCATCGCGCGGCCCGCGGTGATGCTCGACACCACCCAGCCGAGCGAGAGCGGCGCCAGCGCGGCGCCGGCGTCGAAGGCGCTGCCGCCGCCCACCGCCTGCACGAAGGGCGGCACGTAGCTCGACACGCCGAACAGCACCCCGCCGGTGACGAAGCTCGCCAGGCTCGTCACCGCGATCACCGGGCGGCGGAAGAGCGCCGGCGGGAACATCGCGTCGCTCGCGCGTAGCTCGTTCCACACGAACGCCACCAGCGCCGCGGCGGCCACCGTGAACGCCGCGGCGCTCGGCGCCGAGCGCCACGCCCACGCGTGGCCGCCTTGCAGCATCGCGAGCAGGAGCGCCACGACGCCCACGCTGAGCAGCACCACTCCGCCCACGTCGAGGGTGCGCTCCTTGCGCTCGCCGCGCTCCTCGCGGAAGAACGCGACGAGCAGCGCCATCGACAGGAGCCCCGGCGGCAGGTTCACGTAGAACACCCAGCGCCAGTGCCAGCGGTCGGTGAGGTAGCCGCCCAGCATCGGCCCCACCACCGAGGAGAACCCCCAGATCCCGCTGAAGAGCCCCTGCAGCCGCGCGCGCTGCTCGAGCGTGAAGAGGTCGCCGACGATGGTGAGCGTGATCGGCATGATCGCGCCCGCGCCGAGCCCCTGGATGGCGCGGAAGATCACGAGCTGGGTCATGGACTGCGCCAGCCCGCACAGCGCCGAGCCGGCCAGGAAGAGCGTGGTGCCGAGCAGGAACACCGGCTTGCGGCCGAAGTGGTCGGCGAGCTTGCCGTAGACCGGGATGGTGGTGGTCGACGCCACGAGATACGCGGCGAACACCCACCCCATGATCTCGACGCCGCCGAGCTTGCCGATGATCGTCGGCATGGCGGTGCCGACCACCGTCATCTCGAGCGACGCCAGGAAGATCCCCAGCATCACGCCGAGGACCGTGAGCCGCTTGGCGAGCGGGCTCACGCGGTCCGCGG
>CAYMQR010000395.1:0-5221 GCA_964392195.1 uncultured bacterium
TGGACACCGAAGCCACAGGACAGCGATTGACAAACCGTGGAAAGTCCCGAGGCGGTCGCTTCGCGCGCGGCGTCGCGCTGCGACGCGCCGTGTGACCGTGCCACTCGTGGAGCGAGCCGGCCGAGCGGCCCTGCGCTCGAGCACGTTCCAGCCCCCCGCCCGCCCGGTAGGGGCGGCCCCTGTGGCCGCCCGATCACTCGCTGGAGCCCGCCGCTTCGTCGGCGGGTAGGGCCCGAGCGGCCCCGCGGCCTCACCGCTTGCCCGCGATCCGCCACGCGGGCAGGTTTCGGGGTTCATGTCGCTTCGGATCGGCATCGACGCGGGACTCTTTCCGCCCGCAGATCACGGCGGGCTCGCGGTCTACCGCCGCGAGCTGGTGCGGGCGCTCGCCGAGCTCCCCGGCGATCACCGGCTGATCCTCTACGGACGCCGCCCGCCGGTTCCCGACGGCGCCGCGGGGGAGCGGGTCGAGGTCCGTGAGCTGGGGACCTCGCCCACGGCTCGCGTGCCGGGCGCCTTCCGCCAGGTGTGGCTGCCCACCACGGCGCGCCGCGACGCTCTCGACGTCGTCCACTTTCCCCTCGGCGGCGCGAGCCTGGCGCGGATCGCGCCGAGCGTGGTCAGCGTCCACGACCTGCTGTGCGTGCTCTCGCCGACCCTCGACTATCCGGCACCGCTGCGCGGGCTCGCGTTCCGGCTGCGCAAGCGCTGGCATCGCCACGCGATCCCAGCGAGCCTGCGCCGCGCCGACCGGCTGCTCGCCTCGAGCGAATCCACCCGCGACGACCTGGTGCGCTTGCTCGGCGTGCCCGCCGAGCGGATCTCGGTGGCGCCGCTCGCCGCCGCGCCGGCCTTCGCGCGGCGCCCGTCGCGGCGCGAGATCGGGTCGTTCCTGGCCGAGCGCGGCCTGCCCCGCGACTACGTGCTGGCGCTCTCCTCGATCGATCCGCGCAAGAACGCGCACCGGGTGATCGACGCCTACGCCAGCCTGCCGCTCGCCCTGCGCGCGTCGCACTCGCTCGTGATCCTCCTCACCCAGGACACCTACGCCCGTAGCCTCGCCGCGCGCGCCGACCGGCTCGGCGTGGCCTATCGCGTCAAGCTGGTGCCGCACCTGGGCGAGCGTGAGCTCGTGCTGCTCCACGCCGGTGCCTCGGCGCTCGCGTTCCCGTCGCTCTTCGAGGGCTTCGGGCTGCCGGTCCTCGAGGCGATGAGCCTGGCGGTGCCGGTGGTCACGGCCCGGGTGGGCGGGTTGCCCGAGGTGGGCGGCGACGCCGTCGACTACGCGGACCCGCGCGATCCGGCGTCGATCGCCGCGGCGCTCGAGCGCGTGCTGACCGACTACCCCCACGCCGAGCTGATGCGCGACGCGGGAGTGGCGCGCGCCGCGAGGTTCACCTGGGAGCGCACCGCCGCGCTCACCCTCGACGCGTACAGGGCGGTCGCCTCGTGAGCCGCGCTCGCGGCCCGGGCGTGGCCGCCAACGCGATCCTGCTGGTGACGGCGGGAACGACCGCGCGGCTCTTCTCGTTCGCCGGCTTCTGGATGTTGACCCACGTGCTGAGCCGCGCCGAGGTGGGCGTGATCTCGCTCGCGCTCTCGGTCGGCGCGATGTGTTACGAGCCGCCCGATGGCGGGCTCGACCCGATGGTGGTGCGCGCGCTGAGCCGCGCTCATGGCCGGGAAGCCGCGCGCCTCGGTGCGGCGTTCGCGGCCAAGCTCCTCTACGCCGCGGTGTCGGTGACGGTCGCGTTCGCCGCGCTCACGCTGCTGATTCCCGACCGGGCGTCGCGGCATTCGGCGTTCCTGATCGTCGGCGGGTGGGTGGTGGGGAGCTTCGGGCGCACCTTGAGCTCGGTGTTCGCGGCGCGCGAGCGCTTCGTGTGGAAGGGCTTGCTCGATCTCGGCCGCTCGCTGGTGCTCGCGTTCGGCAGCCTCCTGGTGTGGGTCTTTCACGCCCCGCTCCTCGCCGCCGGCTGGGTGTACGGGATGGGCGAGGTGGCGCAGGCCCTCTTCACGGCGGCGATCCACCGCGTCCGCTTCCGCGAGGTGCGCGCCGCGTTCCATGGCCGCCTCGCGATCCGGCTCGCGCGCCAGGCGTGGCTGCCGGCGCTCTCGGCGCTCGCCGGGATGATCTACCTGGTGGGAGATCGAGTCGTGCTGTGGCGCTTCGCCGGGCGCGCCGAGGTGGGCGTCTACGAGGCGGTGTCGCGGATCCCGCTCGCCTTCGCGGTGCTGCCGGCGGCGCTCGCCAACGCGGCCTTCCCGGCGATCGCCGGCCGCGACCGGGCGCGCGCCCGACGCATCTATCGCGAGGCCCTGGTGCTGCTGGTGACGCTGGCGGCGCCGCTCGCGGTGGGCGGCGCGGTGCTCGGCAACGCCGGTGTCGCGCTGCTCTATCCGGCCGACTACGCCGAGGCGGCGCGCGGCTTCGCGCCGATCTGGATCGTCGCGGGTGCCGTGATCTTCGTGTCGTACGTGCCGAACGCGGCGCTGCTCGCGCTCGGACGCACCACCGAGCTGTCGCGGATCACCGCCGCGCTCGCCGCGGGCAACATCCTGCTCAACCTGATGGTCGACCCGTGGTTCGGGACCACCGGCGCCGCGAGCGTGATGCTGCTGACGCAGCTCGCCGGGCTGGTGGCGTACGCGCGCGGCGCGGGGCGCGAGCTCGGGGTGGCGGGGCCGTGGACCGTGCTGTCGCCGGCGATCGTGATCGCGACCGTGCTGTGCGGCGCGACTGCCTGGTGGACGCCCGGCCACGTGCTGGTCCGTGCCGCCGCGGGCGTGGTCGTCTACGCGGGCGCGCTGGTCGCGCTACGCGCCTGGCCGAGCGAGGCGATCACCGCACTCCGCGAAGCCGCCCACGGCGACGCCGAGCCGGCTGGTTGAGCGCGGCGCGGTGACGTGACCGGCTGGATGCGGGCCGGGCGTCGTTAGACGGAAGGGACCTGGAGCCGCTCCGCAGCCTGACGCAGGCGGCGATCTCGGGTCACGAGCGTGGAACCGTGTCGCCGCGCCAGAACCACGTACATCATGTCGTAGACCGGGTGCTTCGAGCCGGCTGCCGCCATCAGCGCTTCGGCGCCGAGCTCGGCCCCGGGTACGAGGTCGTCGATCAGATGCAGCGCAGAGTCGAATCGACCGACCGCCTCTCGAGCTTCCATTTCGCCAGCGATGACGTACTTCCACAGCGCGTTCGCGACCTCGCAGGCATACAGATCCGGTGCGCTCACCACCGAGGCGCTCTCGACGTGTTCCAGCAGAGCGTCGGAGTCCTCCAGGCCCATCACGATTCGGAGCGCGGCGGAGGCATCGAGCACCAGGCGGTCGCTCATCGTTCGCGATCCTCGCGGATCATGGCTTCGGGTGTACGGCGCGGGCGGCGGCGAGCCGCGCCGCCAGCGTTACGTGCGCGAATCGATGCCGCGGCCTCTCGGCGCCGCTCCGCGGCCACGAGCTCCGGAAGCTTGCGCAGCTCGACGATCGCTTGCTGCGCGAGGCTGCGCCGTTCGCGCTCCGCGCGGTACGAGAGGGCCTCGTAGACGTCGGCTGGAAGATCGCGGATCTGTAGAGATGGCATGAGTGCCTCCTGCTGCGCATGCTAGCGCATGCAGTTTGACGGCACCAGCGGTTGCGCGCCGTCTGCACGCGGAGGACGGACGCTCTAAGCGACGGTGACGGAGGCGAGGGGGCCGTCGCGCAGCCGCGGCGACCGAGCGCCGATCGACGCGGTGTTGCGCGTCGCGAGCGCCGGCCTCGCGGGGTTCTGGCTGCTTTGGTGGACGCCGTTCGGGCCGAGCTGGCTGGTCTCCACGGTCACGGAAGACGCCGGTCTTTCCGAGCTGTGGCGCCTGGCGGTGCTGGCCCTCGTGAGCCTTGGCCTGTCCTTCGGCGCCTGGCTCCGGATGGTTACCCGGCCGCCGCAACCCGCGCGGTGGTGCGCGGTCCTCGCGGTCGCCGAAGTGGCGGCTCTCGCGATCTCCTGGCTCTCAGACTGCTGGCGCGAGGACTTCGGGCTCAACGGCCACCGCTGGCCCCTCGAGCCGCAGGGCTGGCCGGTCGTCGCCGTGGCGCTTGTCGGGATCGGCGTGGCGGGTTGGGCGTTGGGCTCGCTCATGCGCCGCGGCCCGTCGGAGGGCCGCGGACCGATCCGTATGCGACGTCACGATTCGTAGCGACCCGTCCCGGCGTCCCATCGGCTCCGGCCGGGACGGGGCAGGGGGCAAGGCCCCGTGCCCTCCAGCCCGTTCGGCCAACGGGCGTTCCGAATCGTGGTCGCCCACTTAGCGTGTGACCTTCACGACCGGCGGCGGCGCCGGAGGGAGAGCCGGGTGACGAACGCGATCGGCAGCGCGGCTCGCGGCGCCGCGCCGCCCGTTCCGGCCACGTCGCAGCCGCCGCCCGAGCCTTCGTCGACGCCGCCGCAGGGGGTGGGTGGCGCCACGGCGAGGAGGTCGCCGAGGTACGCGTTGAACGAGTCGGTGCAGTGGGTGGCGGAGTGCTCGGCGGTGCGGTCGTCGAGCACCGACGCGGTGTAGGCGGGATCGAAGAGCCAGTCTCCGGCCGCGGGCACGCCCGGCACGCTCGCGACGGTCCCCGGCGGCACGCCGCCGCCAATGCCCTCGTCGCCCTCGATATCGGGCGGCGGAGCGGCCACAGCGTGCCCACACCCGAGAGCAGCCCGTACGCGACGACCTGTCCCGGCACGCCGCTCTCGATGATCGTGTGGTCGGGCTCGCCTGCGAGCGCCGGGTTGCCGCCCGCCGCGACGCGGTGGATCCGTGTCACGGACCGGCTCGCCGCGAGTTCGAAGCGAGACCACGCGGTGCTCCCGGAGGGGCGGCTCGGCCGCGCGTGGATCGTGATAAATGATCGGTCGTGGGAACGATCGCGTCTCGAGACCAGCGGGCGGGCCGGCCGCGGATCCCTCGTCGAGGGCGCCTCACCGCACTCCTCGTGGCCGCGCTCTGCGCGGCGGGGTGCGCGACCGCGGCGTCGGTCGGCGACTCGGTGGGCGCGCTCTTCGCGCCGGCGCCGATCGCGCCCGCCGATCCCCGCGACGCCGTCGGTCCCGAGCCGGGAGTCGCGGCTCGCGCCGCGTACGCCGCTCGCGCGGGCACCGAGGTGCGACGCCGCGCGGCCCGTGACGCGCCGCTCGCCGGGAAGCTCGCCCGTCACCAGGAGGTCCGCCGCTACCAGGTGGTGGAGGGCTACGTGT
>CAYMQR010000396.1:0-5213 GCA_964392195.1 uncultured bacterium
TCACCCGCGCCGCCGACGAGATCCCGACCAACGACTTCTCGGACACCCGCTTCGCCGTTGGCGGCGGCTGGGTGCGGCCGTTCTGGCTGCTCACGCCGACGCTCGATCTCCGGTTCTCCACCGAGAAGGACTACCAGTCCCTCGGCGGCAGCGGGAAAGTGTCGTTCGATCTGCCCGACAAGCTGACCACCCTCACCGCCGGCGGCGGCTACGACGAAGACACCGTGACCCCGCAGGGAGGGATCACCGAGGGGCTCGCGGACCCCACCGAGCCGAGCACCCGGATCGCGAGCAACAAGCCGAAGCACGTGGCGAGCGGCCTGTTCGGCGTCTCGCGGGTGCTGACCCGCCGCTGGCTGGTCGGGCTGACCGGCACCTACACCGCCGAGCAGGGCTACCTCACCGAGCCCTACAAGCTGCTCAGCGTCGTCGATTCCGTGACCGGCCTGCCGGTGAGCGAGGTCACCGAGAAGCGGCCCTCGTCACGGACCCGGACCAGCGTGCTCGCGAGCTCGGCCTACGACTTCGACCGGGACGTGCTCTACCTCAGCTACCGCTACTACTGGGACGACTGGAACATCGACTCGCACACGGTCGACCTCAAGTACCGTTACGCGATCGGCGGCATCTTCACGTACCTGGAGCCGCACCTGCGCTACTACGACCAGACCGCCGCCGACTTCTTCCGCTTCGGCCTGATCGAGGGCGAGCCGCGGCCCGACTTCGCCACCTCCGACTACCGCCTCGGGCCCCTCACGAGCATCACGGCCGGCGCGACGCTGGGTGTGCACATCCCCTCGCTCAAGGGTGACTGGACGCTGCGGGCCGAGTACATCGGTCAGTTCGGCGATGGCCATCCGCCGGACGCGGTGGGCGTGCAGCGCCAGTACGATCTCTACCCGGCGATGAACATCGGCACGCTGGTGATCGGTTACGAGCTCAAGTTCTGAGGCGCGCGGGTGCGGCCCGCGCGCTCCGCCGCCCCATGGAGCTGGTCCAGGTCGACGACTACTTCGTGGGGCGCTTCTCCGCGATGGCGAGCCCGTGCGAGGTGCTCGTCGACACCGCCGATCGCAAGCACGCGCGGCGCGCGCTCGAGATCGCCGACGGCGAGGCGCGCCGCATCGAGCACAAGTGGAGCCGCTACCGGGGCGACGGCGTCGTCCACCGGATCAACCACGCCC
Source organism: uncultured bacterium (assembly GCA_964392195.1). Classification (GTDB taxonomy): domain Bacteria; phylum JADJOY01; class JADJOY01; order JADJOY01; family JADJOY01; genus JADJOY01. The sequence goes on from CAYMQR010000396.1 coordinate 1,185, forward strand.
GCGGCCGCGCGGTCCGCCTCGACGACGAGACCGCGCAGCTCGTCGGCTACGCCGACACCTGCTTCGCCCTGTCCGACGGCCTCTTCGACATCACCTCGGGCGCGCTCCGGCGGGTCTGGACCTTCGATGGCGGCGACCGCGTGCCGCCGCAGCACGCGATCGACGAGGTCCTGGCCCACGTCGGCTGGCAGCGGGTCCGCTGGGAGCCGCCGCGGCTCACCTTGCCCGAGGGCATGGAGATCGACCTCGGCGGGCTGGGCAAGGAGTACGCGGTCGACCGCGCCGTCGAGCTCGTCACCGCCGCGATCCCCGAGCCGGTGCTGGTCAACTTCGGCGGCGACCTGCGCGCCAGCGGACCGCGCCGCAGCGGGCATCCCTGGCGCATCGGCCTCGACGACCCCGATCGCCCGGGGGACGCCGTGGTGCAGCGCCTCGAGCTCGCGCGCGGCGGGCTCGCCACCAGCGGTAACGCGCGGCGCTACCTGGTCCATCAGGGCAAGCGGCTCGGCCACATCCTGAACCCGCGCACCGGCTGGCCGGTTGCCGATGCGCCACGCTCGGTGACCGTGATCGCCGACACCTGTATCGAGGCCGGGACGCTCGCTACCCTCGCCTACCTACGGGGACCAGGCGCCCGCGAGTTCCTGGAGGCGCAACGAGTGGCATTTCGGCTCTTGTGATCCCGCGCACCCGGACCGAGGGCTCCCGGGAACGGTTGTTGCTACGCTGCGAGGTCGTGGGTGGCCGGCCCCGACCCGCGCCGGCGCCCCCCCGGGGACGCCATGAACGAGACCACCGACCCTCGCTCGCTGGTGGAGATGCAGGAGCGCGCCTGCGCGACCCACGCGGCGCGGCCGCTGTTCGGGACCAAGGTCGGCCCCGAGTACCAGTGGACCACCTACGCGGAGTTCGCCGAGAAGGTCGACGCGTTCCGTGCCGCCCTCGCCCAGCTCGGCGTGGGGCGTGATTCCAAGGTGGCTGTGATCTCCGACAACCGCGTCGAGTGGGCGGTCGCCGCCTACGCCACCTACGGGCTGGGCGCCCAGTACGTGCCGATGTACGAGGCCCAGTCGCCGAAGGACTGGGAATACATCCTGCGCGACTCGGGAGCGTGCGTGCTGCTGGTGGGCAACCAGAAGCTCCACCAGCTCACGGTGCATCTCGGCCAGGCGATCCCCACGCTGCGCCACCAGATCTGCTTCGAGGCGCCGCCCGACTGCGCCGAGAGCCTCCACCGCCACCTCGAGCTCGGCCGCCGCCAGCCGATCCCGTCCGTCCACCCGGATCCCGACGACACCGCCGGGCTGATCTACACCTCGGGCACCACCGGCGAGCCCAAGGGCGTCATGCTCGGCCACCGCGGCATCCTCGCCAACGTGCTGAGCGTGAACCAGCTCTTCCCGATCACCCCCGAGTTCCGCTCCTTGAGCTTCCTGCCGTGGGCGCACGCGTTCGGGCAGGTGGCCGAGCTCCACACCTTCGTGTGGTTCGGCGCCTCCATGGCGCTGGTGCGCGACGTCGGCACGCTGATGGACGAGTTCCAGGTGGTACGCCCCAACGTGTTCGTGTCGGTGCCGCGGATCTTCATCCGCATCCACGACGGGCTCGAGGCGCGGGTCGCGCAGGAGAACAAGCTCAAGCAGTGGATCTTCCGCGAGGGCATGGCGCTGGCGCGGGCGCGGCGCTGGATGCAGGAGGACCACCGCCCGAGCCAGCTCCTCGAGATCCTTTACCGGATCTTCGACCGCATCGTGTGCCGCACCGTGCGCGCCAAGCTCGGCGGGCGGCTCGAGTTCGCGATCTCGGGAGGCGCCGCCCTCGCCGACGAGATCGCCGCGTTCATCAGCGACCTCGGCATCACCGTCTACCAGGGCTACGGGCTCACCGAGACCTCGCCGGTGGTGTCGGCGAACCACCCCGGCGCGATGAAGCTCGGCACCAGCGGCCAGCCGCTGCCGGGCGTGACCGTCCACATCCTCGACGAGGCCGGGCGCGAGCTGCCGCCCGAGGTCGAGGGCGAGGTCGTCGTCACCGGTCCGATCCTGATGCAGGGCTACTACAAGCGCCCCGAGGAGACGGCGCAGGTGATCTTCGATCTCCATGGCGAGCGCGCGCTGCGCACCGGCGACAGCGGGGTGCTGGACCGCGACGGCTACCTGCGCATCACCGGCCGCATCAAGGAGCAGTACAAGCTGGAGAACGGCAAGTTCGTGGCGCCCTCGCCGCTCGAGGAGCAGCTCCAGCTCAGCCCGCTCGTCGACCAGGTGATGCTCTACGGCGCGAACCGGCCGTACAACGTGGCGCTGGTGGTGCCGGCCTTCGACGCGCTCGCGCGCTGGGCCGAGGCGCAAGGTCTCGCCGCGCGCACGCCCCAGCAGCTCATCGACGAGCCGCGGGTCCACGCCAGGATCGGCGAGGAGCTCACGGCCTACTCGGGCACGTTCAAGGCCTACGAGCGGCCCAAGCGCTGGCTGCTGCTGCGCGACGCGATGACCACCGAGAACGGCCAGCTCACGCCCACGCTCAAGCCCAAGCGGCGGGTCGTCGTGGCGCGCTACGAGCGCGACCTCGCGGCGTTGTACGGGTGAATCGGGGGGCTGCTCCAGCCCCCGCGGCCGCTCGGCTTCCACCCAATTTGCTCTTTTTCGCGCGCTGGCGTAGGTTTTTGACGAATCGTCAAAAACGAGCTGGGCCGGCGGGGACGCCGGTGTCCGGACCGCGCGGCGCCCCGCGCGCGGTCGCGAGGACCGGCCAGCAGCGAGGACGGGAATGCGCAACTACCGCCTGATCGACGCCGACAGCCACACCCTCGAGCCCAAGCACATCTGGACCACCTACCTGCCCAAGAAGTTCCACGAGCGGGCACCGAAGCTGGTCAAGGACCCCGACGGTGGCGACGCCTGGCTGTTCCGTCCCGACACCCCGCCCATGACGATCGGCCTGGTGACCACGCCCGGCCGCAGCTACGACGAGATCAAGTGGACGGTCTACACGTACGAGACGATCCGGCCGTCGTGCTTCGACGGCCAGGCGCGGCTCGCCGACATGGACATCGACGGCGTCGACGCCGAGTTCATGTACCCGAGCCAGCGCACCATGTGGAGCTTCATGGCGGACCCGGACCCCGAGTACCACCTCGCCGGGGTCCAGGCCTACAACAACTGGGTCCACGACGAGTTCTGCGCCGCCGACCGCGAGCGGCTGTTCGCGCTCTGCCAGATGCCCAACATCGGCGTCGACGCGGCGATCGCCGAGATGAAGCGCGGCAAGGAAAAGGGCATGTGCGGCGTGATCATCTCCGCCTGGCCGGGCGGCGAGGACGACCTGTGCGCGGCGGACGACAAGTTCTTCGCGGCGGCCGAGGAGATGGACATGCCGATCGCGATCCACGTCAACATCCGCCGCAAGCGCGCGCCGGTGGTCGGGCTCGACGGCCCCGCGGCGATCGCGCGCATGGCGCTCGCCGGCATGATGCAGTTCCCGCCCTCGATGTGCGACCTGATCATGAGTGGGGTCTTCGACCGCTTCCCCAAGCTCACCGTGCTCGGCGTCGAGGTCGACGTGGGCTGGATCCCGGTCGCGCTCGAGCAGCTCGACAACTTCTACTGGCGCAACCGCGCCCACACCGGCGTCACCATCAAGCGGCTGCCGAGCGACTACTTCCACGAGCACTTCATCTGTACCTTCCTCACCGACCGCCACGGCATCGCCAATCGCTACGAGATCGGCGTGCGCAACATGGCGTGGTCCACGGACTTCCCGCACCACGGCAACGACTGGCCGTACAGCCGCAAGGTCGCCGGCGAGATGTTCCAGGGCGTGCCGAAGGACGAGGTCGACATGATCTGCGCCGGCAACATGATCCGGGCCTTCAAGCTGCCGCACGATCCGAATGCCGCTCGCGGCGCGAAATGAAGTGGCCACCTGATCTCTTACCGGGGGGCTGTTCCAGCCCCCCGCCCCGCCCGCCGGTCCCAAGCGGCCCCCGTGCAGTGGCACTGCCACCGGCCCAGAGCCGGGCCCCGAAGG
>CAYMQR010000397.1:0-5198 GCA_964392195.1 uncultured bacterium
TGAGTCGCCTCGCGTACGCCGTGATGCTGGTGCTCGCCGCGGCGCTCGGGGTCGCCGCGGTGATCGCGTGGGGCGGCTCGACCGTGGACGCACCGCCCGCGCTCACGCTGGGTCCGGTGGCGCTCTTCACGGTGCGCGCCGCGGCGAGCTTCGTGGGTGCGTGCGGCTTCGCGATGCTCTTCCAGGGCTCGTGGCGCAACGTGGTGCACGTCGGCTTGCTCGCGATCGTTGGCAACGAGGCGCGGCTCCTGCTGCGCGACGCCGGTCTCGCGCTCCCGCTCGCGACCTTCGCGGGTGCGTTCGCCCTCGGCGTGGTGGCGTCGCTGACGCTGCGGTCGTCGGGCGAGCCGCGGGTGACGCTCACGGTCCCGGGGGTGCTGATGATGGTGCCGGGCCTCTTCGCGCTCCGCACCATCGTGCTCTTCGACCGCGGCGAGACCCTCGCGGCGCTGCAGGCGGGGATCGCGGTGATCTTCGTCCTGGCCGCGATGGCGATGGGGCTCGCCGCGGCGCGCTTCGCCACCGAGCCGCGCTGGCTGCGCGAATGACGCGCGCTCACCAGCTCGGCGCGATCACGAAGTGATAGCCGTCGTAGACGCACAGCAGCGCTTCGATCGCGAACGCGAACATCACCGCCCGCCGCGAGCCCCGGCTCGGCGCCACCAGCGCCGCGACCGCGAGCACCGCGGCCACCAGCGGCGCGCCGAGCAGCCGGAGCACCGCGAGCGCGCTGGCGATCGCGAGCCACCCGCGCGGGTCGGCGCGGCCGAACGGTTGCACGAAGGTGAGCCACCCGAGTGCACCCGACAGCGCCACCGCGCCCGCCGCGCCCGCGAGCACGCCGCCGAAGCGCGGGTGGGCGCGCGCGAAGATCAGCGCCGCCGCCGTGGGGACGAGTGCCACGGCCCCGAATACACCGAGGAAGAGGAGCAGGTCGCCGCCCGCGTACATCCCCGACGACGCGATCGCGTCGGGTGCGTTCGCGGTGAGCGCGACGCGGACCGCCGTCGCGCACGCCGCCGCGGCGAGCGCCGCTCCGTAACCGCCCAGCACCATCGCCACCTTCGCGCCTCGGTTCATCGAACTCCACCTCCGCGGGCGAGCTTGGCCGCCACGCGAGGAGCGGCCGTGCAGGACGCGTGCAGTCGGCCCGTGGCGAATGCGCCCTCGCTGGCCCGGTCGGCCTTCGCTTAGGCTGGTGTGCGCCTGCACCCGAGCCGAACCCGTCTCATGCGCCTCGCCGACTTCCTGCGCGCCAGCGGTCGCCTCCCTCGCGGCCGCGGCCTGGTCACCGGCACCGTCGCGCTCGCCCTCGGCGCGCTGTCGCTGCTCGCGGTGGTGGCGTTCCACTTCCCCGAGTATCTGACCACCCCGGAGCTGCGCCGCAAGTACGACGTGGCGGTGCTGCGCCAGGTGCTGCTCGCCGCGATGGTGCTCGCCGGCGGGATCAGCCTCGCCAACCTCGTGCTGGGCCGCTCGCGGTGGCTCGCGAGCGCCGCGTTCGCGCTCGTGGCGCTCGCTGCGCTCCTCGGCGGCCACCGGGTGCCGGTCGGAAACTTCCCGGACGGCACGCCCTACGTCGGCCTCGACTGGTTCATCCTCGACCTGCTCGGCTCGGCGCTGGTGTTCGTGTTCCTGGAGACGCTCTTCCCACTGCGCCGCGAGCAGCCGGTGTTCCGCGCCGAGTGGCAGACCGACCTCACGTACTTCGCCGTCAACCACCTCGCGATCGGCGTGGTGCTGGTGGTGGTGAACGAGCTCGTCCACCGGCTCTTCGACTGGGCGATGGTGCCCGCCGTCGGCGAGTGGGTGCGCGCGCGCCCGCTCGCGGTGGGGATCGCGATGGCCGTGCTCGCCGCCGACCTCGTCCAGTACGCGCTGCACCGGCTCTACCACCGCGTGCCGTGGCTGTGGCGGTTCCACGCGATCCACCACGGCGCGCGCACCCTCGACTGGCTCGCGGGCTCGCGCTTGCACGTGCTCGAGACGATCGCGACGCGGGTCGCGGTGCTCGGTGTCCTCTACGGGCTCGGCTTCTCGCGCGAGGTGATGGACGTCTACATCGTGATCGTGGGCTTCCAGGCGGTGCTGATCCACTCCAACGTGCGCTGGCCGTGGGGCTGGTTGCGGTTCGTGATCGTGACGCCCGACTTCCACCACTGGCACCACGGCAGCGACCGCGCCGCGATCGACCGCAACTTCGCCGCGCACCTCGCGTTCCTCGACCACCTCTTCGGCACCGCCGTCGATCGCCCGGGCGAGCTCCCCGAGCGCTACGGCGTGGACGGCGACGAGACCCCGGCGGGCTTCTGGCGCCAGCAGGTCGCGCCGTTCGGGCGCTGACCGCGTTGCCGCCGGCCCGCGGTTCGTGGTCATCCTGTGTGCGGGAGCACCCACCGCCATGCGATCCGTCCGCCTCCGTTTCCGGTCCGTCCGCCTCGCCGTCGCGCTGATGGGCGCCGCGCTGCTCGGCGCCGACGGCACCTGCCAGCTCCTGCCCGGCGACATGGTCGAGGTGCCGGCCGGCGAGTTCACGATGGGATCGACCGCCGGTGATCCCGACGAGGTGCCGGTCCACACCGTGTACCTCGACGCGTTCTGGATCGACCGCGCCGAGGTGACCGTCGACGCCTACCACGAGTGCGTCGACGCGGGCGTCTGCAAGCAGGGCAACTCGTCCACGAGCTGCAACTGGAACAAGTCCGATCGCGGCGACAACCCGGTCAACTGCGTCACCTGGAAGCAAGCGCACGACTACTGCGAGTGGCGCGGCGCGCGGCTGCCCAGCGAGGCCGAGTGGGAGAAGGCGGCGCGCGGCACCGACGCGCGCACCTATCCGTGGGGCGAGGCGGCGCCGAGCTGCGATCTCGCGGTGATGTGGGACGCGGCCGTGGGCGGCTTCGGCTGCGATCAGAACCGCACCCAGCCCGGCGGCTCGCGGCCCGCCGGTGCCTCGCCGTACGGCGCGGTGGACATGATCGGCAACGTACGGGAGTGGGTGAACGACTGGTATGGCGCGACCTATTACGCCGAGAGCCCGTCCGCCAACCCCGCCGGCCCCGAGACCGGCACGTACCGGGTGCTGCGCGGCGGCTCGTGGTTCGTCGACGATCCCGGCGAGCTGCGCGCCTCGTTCCGCTACGGCACGAACCCCGGCTTCTCGCTGATCGACGACGGCTTCCGCTGCGCGCGCGACGGGTGAGCGCGGCATGTCGTACGCCGAGTTCCAGCGCCAGTACGAGCTCGAGTCCGAGAAGGAGCGGGCCGGCTACGACCGGGAGCCGATCGGCGCGCTGCTCGGGCGGGTGCGCTCGCGGCGGCTGGGAGCCCAGTACCAGCTCTGGTACGCGATCGCCGCGCGCGCCTCGCTCGCGGAGGCCGGCTGGCTGCTCTTCGACTTCGTGAGCGGCGCGAACGAGTACCTCGACCGCTACCACGCCGCCACCGCGCTGCTCACGCTGCTCGGGCGGCGCGACCTCGAGGCGGCCGACCTGACCGTGGCGCACCGCTCGCCCGGGACACACCTCGCCGGCGTGCGCGCCGAGCTCGAGCGCCGGATCGGCGCGCGCCCGCACACCGACGCCGGGCCGTGATGCACACCGACGCCGAGATCCGCGAGAAGCTGCGCAAGATCGAGGCGCTGTTCGCCGGCGCCACCACGCCCGGTGAGCGCCAGGCCGCCGAGGCGGCGCGCGAGCGGATCCAGGCGCGGCTCAAGCAGTTCGAGAAGGCGCAGAAACCCGAGGAGTGGCGCTTCGCGCTCGAGAACCCGTGGTCGCGTCAGCTCTTCGTGGCGCTCGCGCGACGCTACGGGCTCAAGCCGTTTCGCCGCCACGGCCAGCGGCGCACCAGCGTGATGGTCAGTGCGCCGCGAGGCTTCGTCGAGGGGACGCTCATCCCCGAGTTCGAGGAGCTGAACCGCGTGCTGGTCGAGCACCTGAACGCGCTCGCGACGGACATCATCTCGAGCGTCCTCGCCGCGGACACCTCGGAGCCCGACGACCTGGAGGCGCTCGCGCCGTGAAGCGGAATCGACACCGAAGCGGATCTATACTGGGGCCATGAGCGATGTCGCCGAGCGCATGCGGCGGGAAGATGCCGAGCGATCGAGCCGGATGACGGCAGGGGAGCGCTTGGAGGAGGCCTGGGCGCTCGGCGACGAGGCGATCGAGATGTACGCCTCTGCTCATGGCGTCGATCGAGACGAAGCGAGGCGGATCCTGGAGCGGGCCGCGCAGGCGGGACGCTGTCCGTCCCGGGTGATGCGCGAGATCATCGGGTGAGCTTGCTCGCCGACGTCGTGGCGGTGCTCGACACACGATCGATCTCGTACGCGCTCATCGGAGCCGCTGCCATGGCGGTCCACGGAGTGAGCCGCGCCACGGCCGACGTCGATCTGCTGACCGTGGACACGCGGGTGCTGAGCCCGGACGCGTGGCGCGACGTCGAGCGGGTGGGAACGACGATCCGGATTCTACGCGGCGATCTCGACGATCCGCTCGCGGGGACGGTGCGATTGGCGCGGGCTGGGGCGCGGACCGTCGATGTCGTGGTCGGGCGGTTCGCATGGCAGCTCGAGATCCTGAATCGTGCCGACGCGCGCTCGGTCGGGAGCCTTTCCCTGAAGGTGGTCACGGCATCCGGGCTGGTGTTGCTGAAGCTCCATGCCGGCAGTGCCAAGGATGCCTGGGACGTCCGATCGCTCCTCGAATCGCACCCCGCCGCGGCGACGATCCGGAGCGACGTCGACCAGCAGGTCGCTCGGTTGCCGCAGGAAGCGCGGGATCTGTGGGCGCGGATCCGCGACGAGCGATGAGCTCTCTCGAGCTGCGCGTCCCACCCGTCGCCGTCACCCTGATCGCGGCTGGTGCCGGCGGTGAGCGTGGTGCTCCCGGCGCGCACCGCCATCGCGTCGTTGCTCGGGGCGGCGGGACTTGCCGTCGCGGTGGCGGGCGTGGCGGCCTTCCGGCGCGCTCGCACCACCACCAATCCTCTGACCCCGGACGCCAGCGCGGCGGTTGTCGAGACCGGTATCTACGCGGTGAGCCGGAACCCGATGTACGTGGGGTTCGCGCTCGTGCTGGCCGGCTGGGGGGTCCACCTGGCGAACGTCCTCGCGCTCGCGCTGCTGCCGGCCTTCGTCCTCTATCTCGACCGGCTCCAGATCGAGCCGGAGGCGCGCGCGCTCAGCGCCAAGT
>CAYMQR010000398.1:0-5184 GCA_964392195.1 uncultured bacterium
GCCGGCCGAGGTGGGTTCCGACCGGCACGGTGCGCACCTCGACCGGGACGTTCTCACGCTCGAGGATCCGGACGCCCGACTCACCGAGGCACCTCATCGCGCCGAGCCCGCGCGGGCGGTCACGGCAGTCGGCTGGTGTGCTGCAGTCGCTCACGGGTTCGTCCGCTCCGATACCGACGCGGTTTTCTACGGGATTAACCTGAGCCCGAGCAGTCCGAGTATCCGCCACATCGAGGCCCGCCACAACGGCGCAACCCCGTGGAGGTTCCGGCCATGCAGATCGTGAGCTCGTCCCCGACCTCGGTCCCGCGACTTCCGTCGATCCTCCCGCAGACGCTCTCGTCGAAGGAGTTGCGCGGCGTCGTCGCCGATCCGCACCTGCGCTGGACGTGGCGCCTGGCTGCTGGACTCATGCTTCTCGAGCGCTCGGCCGATGACGAGTGGGCCATGGACGCCTACGGCCTGCTGAGCTCCGCGACGATGCCGGCGCTGCGCCGGGTCGCCGTCGTGGGCACCTCGTTCGACCGCACCGTCGACGGGCTCGACACGATCCTCGAGATCCTCGCCGCCGAGGCGACGCTCCCGGCCCCCGATACCGAGGTCGTGCTCACCGCCCTGCACGCGATCGCGGACTACCCCGAGCCGCTCCGGCGCGATGCGACGCTCGACCTGCGCGCCTTGCTCGATGCCTGGGTGGAAAGCGCCTCGCCGGTGGTGCGCGCGAAGGCGCGTGCGCTCGTCGCGCAGCTCGAGCCGCCGGCGACGTGAGGCACCGGCCGCGGGACCGAGCCTTCCCGGCGGCACGACGCCATCCGCGCGAGATGCAGCGAGCGCCGGCGCGGCGATGGGCATAGACTGGCGATCGTGAGACGTCACGCACCGCGTGGCGCCGCCGCGATCGCGCCATGGCCGTCGCTCCCCGCCCCCGCCCCGCAGCACCGCCGTTCGGCATCCTCAACGACGACGGCTCGTGCGCCGACGAGCACAAGGCGCTCGTCTCCGACGAGGACCTCGAGCGGGTCCTCGACACGATGCTCCTCAACCGGATCCTCGACCGGCGCCTGCAGATGCTGCAGCGCCAGGGCCGGCTCGGCTTCTACATGACGAGCCGCGGCGAGGAAGCGACGATCATCGGCAGCGCCTTCTGCCTCGAGACCCGCGACCCGATCTTCCTGAGCTACCGCGAGCTCGGCTGCCTGTTGTGGCGGCGCGTGCCGCTCGCGCTCCTCTTCAACCAGCTCATCGGCAACAGCCGCGACCTCTGCCTCGGCCGCCAGATGCCGGTCCACTACGCGTTCCGCGACTGGGGCATCCCGTCGGTGTCGAGCCCGGTCGGCACGCAGCTCCCGCACGCGTGCGGGTTCGCGTACGCCTCCAAGATCCGCCAGACCGGCGAGGTGGCGCTCGCGTTCTGCGGCGAGGGCACCGCGTCGCAGGGCGACTTCCACACCGCCCTCAACTTCGCCGGCGCCTTCTGGGTACCGGCGATCTACGTGATCCGCAACAACGGCTACGCGATCTCGACTCCCGAGTCGGTGCAGACCGCCGCCGAGCGCCTCGCGGCGCGCGCCGACGGCTACGGCCTTCCCGGCTACCAGGTCGACGGCAACGACTTCCTCGCGGTGGTGTGCGCTATCCGCGAGGCCGTCGAGCGCGCGCGCTCGGGCGGCGGCCCCACGCTCATCGAGGCGCTCACCTATCGCATCGGCGCCCACTCCACCGCCGACGATCCGAGTGCTTACCGCTCGGACGCCGAGGCCGAGGAGTGGAGCCGCATGGACCCGTTCGAGCGGCTGCGCCGCCACGCGCGCTGGCGCGGGGTGTGGAGCGACGAGCTCGAGCAGGCCTCGACGCAGGCGTGGGAGAAGCGCGTCACCGACACCCTCGCCGAGTGCGAGCGCCACCCGCCGCCCGCGGTCGAGAGCCTGTTCGACGACGTGCTCGAGGCGCCGGGTCCGCAGCTCGTCGAGCAGCGCGACGCGTACCTGCGCTACTGGCGCACCAAGACCGACAAGCCGGTGTCGGAGCTCTGAGGCCGACGCCGCGATCGAGCGACCTCCGCGATGGCCGAGACCCAGACCATGAACATGATCCAGGCGCTCAACCAGGCGCTGGATCTGTATCTCGAACGCGACGACGCGGCGGTGATCCTCGGCGAGGACGTGGGGCTGTTCGGCGGGGTCTTCCGCGTCACCCAGGGGCTGCAGGCGAAATACGGCTCGGAGCGGGTCTTCGACACGCCGCTCGCCGAGGCCGGGATCGTGGGCATGGCGATCGGCATGGCGCTCAACGGCCTGCACCCGGTGGCCGAGATCCAGTTCGCCGACTTCATCTTCCCGGCCTTCGACCAGATCGTGAACGAGCTCGCCAAGTACCGCTACCGCTCGGGCGGCCAGTACGCGCTGCCGGTGGTGATCCGCGCGCCGATGGGCGGCGGCATCCGCGGCGGCCACTACCACTCGCAGAGCCCCGAGGCGTATTTCGCGCACACGCCGGGCCTGCGCGTGGTGATGCCGTCGGGGCCGTACGAGGCGAAGGGGCTGCTCTTGGGCGCGCTCGAGTGCCCCGACCCGGTGATCTTCTTCGAGCCCAAGCGCCTCTACCGCTCGGCCAAGCGCGAGGTGCCGCTCGATTACTACACGCTGCCGCTCGAGCGCGCGCGGGTCGCGCGGCGCGGCGAGGACCTGACGCTGGTGGCGTGGGGCGCGATGGTGACCACGGCGCTGGAGGCCGCCGCGATCGCCGAGGGCGAGGGCTACGACGTGGAGGTCATCGACCTCCAGAGCATCGTGCCCTACGATCTTCGCACCGTGGTGCGCTCGGTGCGGAAGACCGGCCGGATGGTGGTGGCGCACGAGGCGCCGCGCACCTGCGGCTTCGGCGCCGAGCTCATCGCCGCGGTGCAGGGCGCCGCGTTCGACAAGCTCGCCGCACCGCTCGAGCGCGTCACCGGCTTCGACACGCCGTTTCCCTACACCCTCGAAGAGCACTACCTGCCGAGCGCCGACCGCGTCGCGCAGGCGGTGATCGACGCGATCGAGTACTGAAGATGAGCCCGATCCCCGAGTGGACCGCGGCCCGCCGGCGTCGGTCCCTCCGACACGCGACCCCCTCGGTCGGAGGGCCCGCCTCCGGCGGGCCGCGAATCGGCACGGGCCCCGCCGAGGGAACGTAGAGCGATGATGCAATTCAAGCTGCCGGACATCGGCGAGGGCGTGGTCGAGGCCGAGGTCGTCGAGTGGAAGGTGAAGGTCGGCGACGTGGTGGTGGCCGACCAGACGCTCGTCGAGCTCATGACCGACAAGGCGTCGTTCGAGATCCCGTCGCCGATCGCGGGCAAGATCGCGCGGCTCGGCTTCCGCGAAGGCGAGGTGGTCAAGGTCGGCGAGGTGCTCCTCGAGATCGAGGACGGAGACGGCGACGCGGCGACGGCCCCGGTTGTGGCGGCCGCGCCGCCTGCGCCGCCGCAACCGAAGCCCGCTGCCGCCACGACTCCTCTGCCCGAGTCCGCCGCTCCGAAGCCCGCACCGCCGCGCACCGCCGAGGCGACGGCCGAACACCACCCGCCGCGGATGCCGGCGCGGCCGGTGTCGCACCAGCGCGCGAGCCACGGGTTGGACGAGGACGGCGTGCAGGCGGTGCCCGCGGTGCGCGAGCTGGCGCGCCGGCTCGGTGTGGAGCTGGCGTCGATCGCGGGCTCGGGACCGGGTGGGCGGATCATGCGCCGCGACGTCGAGGAGGCGGCGCGCAACGCTCCCGCCGCGGCGCCGACGCCAGCCACGGACACCGCGCCCCCCGCGGCGCCACGCGCCCAGGACCCGCCCGACTGGAAGCGCGTGCCGCTGCGCGGCGTGCGTCGCGCGATCGCCCGCCACATGCTCGAGGCCCGCCACCGCGCCGCCCACTTCAGCTACGTCGAGGAGATCGACCTCACCGAGCTGATGGACCGACGCGCGGCGCTCGCCGACGCCGACAGCGACGCGCCCTCGCCGCTCGCGTTCCTGGCGCGCGCCGTGGTGCGGACGTTGCCGGCGCACCCCTCGCTCAACGCGAGCCTCGACGACGACACCAGCGAGCTGATCCTCAAGGGCACGCTCCACCTCGGCATCGCGGTCGCCACCGACGACGGGCTGGTGGTGCCGGTGATCCACGACGCCGCGGCCCTCGACACCCGCGCGCTCGCGGCGCGGATCGCCGAGCTCTCCGAGCGCGCCCGGAACGGGCGGCTACGCCCCGAGGAGGCGCGCGGCGGCACCTTCACGATCACCTCGCTCGGCAAGCTCGGCGGGATCGTGTCGACGCCGATCGTGAACTACCCCGAGTGCGCGATCCTGGGCGTCAACGCGATCCGCAAGCTGCCGCGCTACCAGGGCGACGAGCTGGTGCCGCGGCACGTGATGAACGTCTCGATGAGCGTCGACCACCGCATCGCCGACGGCTTCCACTCAGCGCGCTTCGTCCAGGACCTGCGTGGCATCCTGGAGGCGGCGGACTTCCCCGACTACTTCGAGGCAGGAGCGTGACCATGCTGGACGACGAATTCCTGCGGCTGGCGGTGGGCGCCAAGATCCAGCGGCTGCGCGAGGAGCACGGCCGCACCCTCCACGAGCTGGCGCGCGACACCGGGCTCAGCGAGAGCCGGCTGCACGCCTACGAGACCTCGATCGCCGAGCCCGCGATCGGCGAGCTGCTCAAGATCGCGAGCGCGCTCGACGTCTCGATCAGCCGCTTCTTCCAGACCGAGAGCGACGCCTCGAGCCGCGTCGAGGTGGTGCGCGCCAGCGAGCGGTGGGCGGTGCAGCCGCGCACCGAGGCCGGCGAGAGCCTGAACTACCGCTACCAGGCGCTCTCGCACCGCCTCACCGAGAAGCTCATGGAGCCGTTCCTGATCGAGGTGCCCCCCGCCGGCGGCGGCGGGTTCCCACACTCGGCCCACGACGGCGAGGAGTTCCTGTTCGTGCTGGCCGGGCGGCTCGAGGTGGAGGTGGGCGGCGAGGTGCACCGGCTCTCGCCCGGCGACTCGATCTACTACGACTCGCGGCTGCGCCACACGCTGCGCGCGATCGAGGGCGGCCCGGCGCGGCTCATCGCGTGCGTCGCGCAGGCGCGGCGGTCCGCCCCCGAGAGCCCGCTCGGCCGAGCGTTCCGCGAATGACTGGCGCGACCATGTCGCGCCGTCCCGAG
>CAYMQR010000399.1:0-5181 GCA_964392195.1 uncultured bacterium
CCGGAGACGCTGCTCGAGGCGGAGCTCTTCGGCCACGAGCGCGGCGCGTTCACCGGCGCGGTCCGCAAGCGCGACGGCCGCTTCCGGGCCGCCGACGGCGGCACCCTCTTCCTCGACGAGATCGCCGAGATCCCCCTCCCCGCCCAGGCGAAGCTGCTGCGGGTGCTCCAGGACGGCGCCTTCGAGCCCCTCGGCACCAACACCGCGGTGCGGGTCGACGTGCGGCTGGTGTGCGCGACCCACCGCAACCTCAAGGAGCACATCGCGACCGGGCGCTTCCGCGAGGACCTCTACTACCGCGTCAACGTGCTCGACCTGCACATCCCGGCGCTCCGCGAGCGGCGCGGCGACCTGCCGCTCCTGGCGCAGCACTTCCTGCGCCGCTACGTGAAGGGCGACGGGCCCGTCCCGCCGATCGCGCCACGCGCGTGGGCGGCGCTCAGCCAGTACCCCTTCCCCGGCAACGTCCGCGAGCTCGAGCACGCCCTCGAGCACGCCTTCGTGCTGTCGCGCGGCAGCGAGATCGACATCCAGCACCTGCCCGCCGACATCGCCGGCAGCGCCGGCGAGCTCGCGGCACTGGCTCCGCCGCCCGAGGCGCCACTGCGGCCGCTCTCGGTGGCGATCAAGGAGTTCGAGCGCGAGTACCTGCTGCGCGCGCTCAAGCTCGCCGAGGGCAAGCGCGCCAAGGCCGCCGAGATGCTCGGCATCTCCCGCAAGAACCTGTGGGAGAAGCTCAAGGACCACGGCGTCGGCGACTCCGACATCGAGGAGTGAGCGGCGCGGCCGGCACGGCCCGGCGAGGCGCCGCGGGCGCTGCTCCGCCCACGGATGGCGCACGGATCGCGTGATATCGTACGCCCGCCGCGCGCGCGATCTCCCTGCCTGCACGCGGCCCCTCCGAGGCCTCCGGCATGCAGCGCTTCCAGGCTCGATCCACGTCCCTCGACCCACGGCCGCTCGCCGCGCGGCTCATCCCGGCCGCGCTCCTCGTCCTCACCGTGGGGTGCGGCGGCGGAGGCAGCGGCGGCTCAGGCGCCGCGGACGTCCACGTCGCGGACCTCACCAGCGCCGGCGGCAACGGACCTCGCGCCGTCTACCTCCCGGTCAGCAAGAAGGCGCTCAACTTCCCGTTCCCGCACGACGCGTTCACCGTCGTCGACCCGACGACGCCGAGTGGACGGCGCCTGAACCTGCCGGTCGAGGGTGACACCGGGCTCGAGATCCGCACCCGCGAGCTCCTCAACGCCCAGGACGGCTTCGACCCGATGACGCCGCTCCAGCTCAGCTTCGACGAGCCGGTCGACATCACGACGCTGGCGGTGAATCGCGACGCCGATCCGTCGAACGACACGGTCTTCGTGGTGAACGTGAACCCGGCGAGCCCGCGCTTCGGCGAGCGCGCGGCGATGGACTTCGGCCAGGGCAACTACCCGCTCGAACGCCCGCCCCGCAGCTACTTCCCGAACGATCCGCTGAAGGGCGTGGGCCAGTACGAGTTCCTGCCGGGCAACCGCGAGGACTTCTACGAGGACCAGAGCGACACGATGATCATGCGGCCGATCACGCCGCTCGCGCCCGCCAGCACCTACGCGGTGGTGCTCACGCGCGGCGTCACCGGCGAGGACGGCGAGCCGCTGCGCTCGCCGCACGCGCCGGCGGTCGCGCTCGACAGCCAGTTCGATGCGCTCGACCGGGCGTTGCCGGTGCTCGCCGCGCTGGGCGTGGATCCGTCACGGATCGCCTACGCCTACACGTTCACCACCGGCACGCCGACGCTCGACCTCGAGCGCATCGAGAGCGGGCTGGTGCGGGGCGAGGGCCCGCTCGGCTACCTCCGCGACCGCTTCCCGGTGAACCTGACCCTGCTGCCCTTCTCGTTCAACGAGGCCGACGACTTCCTCGACCTCGACGGCAACGACTTCCTGCTCGACCCGCCGGTCGTCAAGATCGTCGCCAACATCGCGATCCCGCTCTTCGGCGGCGGCTCGGGCGACCTGGTCCAGGCCGCCATCGACCAGCTCGCCGACCTCACGTCCATCCACTACTTCGCGCAGGGCACCTACTCGAGCCCGTTCTTCATCGGCAACGAGGACGTCGCGTTCCAGCCCGACGAGATGACCGGCGAGCGCCAGCTCCCCGCGGCCCGGACCGACGAGGTGCCGTGGTTCCTCGCGGTGCCGAAGCCCACGGCTCGCAACGGCTTCGCCAAGCCGCCCTACCCGGTGTGCATCTTCCAGCACCCGAACTCCACCAGCCGCCTCATCGCGCTGGCGATCTCGAGCGTGCTCTCCGACTACGGCTTCGCGACCATCGGCATCGACGCCGCCGAGAACGGCCCGATCGCGCCCTTCGCCACCGACCAGCTCCTCGCTCTCATCACCAGCGGCGACCCGAGCAGCGTGCCGCTCGCGGGCCTGCTCGAGATCATCCTCGACGGCGTGGGAGAGGCCGCCGAGGGCATCGCGTTCGTCGACGTGTTCGCGGGCACCGGCCGCACCCCCGACGTGGACTTCAACGGCGACGGCCAGATCTCGTCCGGCGAGGAGAGCTACACCGGCGACATCGCGACGGTCCGCGACATCTTCCGCCAGACCGTCGTCGACCAGATCCAGCTCACCCGCATCCTGCGCTCGTTCGGCACCGACCGGAACCGCAACGGCAAGCTCGACCCCGAGGAGGGTGACTTCGACGGCGACGGCGTGGTCGACATCGGCGGGCGCGGCGTCGAGCTGGTCGCGGGCGCCGAGTCGCTCGGCACCTTCATGACCGCGCCGTTCCTGGCGGTCACGCGCGACGTGGATCGCGCCGCGCTCAACGTGCCGGGCGGCGGCGCGATCGACTTCGTGTCGCGGATCGACTTCAGCGTCGTCGACCAGCTCTTCGTGCAGCTCTTCGGACCGGCGGTCGTGGGCCGCCCGTCGCAGGCGGGGCACGGCGTCGACCTCACGCTCATCAACGACACCGGCGACGAGCGCAGGGCGCCGCGGGTGGGCCCGGTCGACCTGCCGCCGGGCACCGTGGTGCGGCTCGCCAACCTCGACAAGAGCGACCTGGCGCCGCGCACCGTCGAGGCCAACCCCGACGGCACCTTCATGATCACCTTCCCGTCCGACCCCGGGAACCGCCTCGAGGTGTCGTTCACCAGCGCCACCGGCCAGTCGCTCGGCCTGCCGAGCTACCGCTTCACCAGCGAGCGCCAGGGCTTCGGCGTGCTGCGCAACACGCCGTCGCTGCGCACCTTCGCGACGATCACGCAGACGCTCTTCGGCCTGGCCGACGGCGCCAACTACGCGACCCACTGGGACGCCGACCCGCTCGAGGGCCGCAACCGCAAGCGCGTGCTGATCCAGCTCGACCCCGCCGACTTCACGGTGCCGTTCTCGACCGGCATCACGCTGGCGCGCTCGGCGGGGCTCGTCAGCCCGGAGCGGATGAGCGACCTCATCTCCAGGAACGTCGTGGTCGGCACGATCCCCGAGCTCGGCGTCCACATGCAGATCCCGGAGCTGCCGCTCGCGGCGGGCCGCGAGTCCGAGTACCCGAGCCTCGACTACGACCTCACGCGCACGTTCCCGGCGGAGAACCGCGTGCCGGGATCCGGCCTGGCGCTCCAGCTCGCCGACAACCACGAGTACCTGTTCGCGCCCAGCCAGGGCGAGAGCGGCCCCGTGGGCGCCTGGCTCACGATCGCGGCCCAGGCGCAGATCGGCATCTTCCTCGAGCGCGGCGAGGTGGTGCTGCCGTTCCGCGACCTCATCGACGACCTGCGCGCCCGAGGCCGCACGATCCCCCTCATCCCCGGCGTGGACCCGTAGCCCGAGAGAGCTCCCGATGAAGAGCCTGCACCGACCCGACCTCTACTGCTGGTCCACGTTCGACGAGAGCCGCAACGTCGACTTCCACGGCTGGGCGTGGATCCGGCCCGACGGCAACGTGCTCATCGATCCGCTGCCGCTCACGGCCCACGACGCGAGCCACCTGGCCGAGCTCGGCGGCGCGAGCTGGATCGTGGTCACCAACTCCGACCACACCCGCGCCGCGAAGGAGCTGAGCGAGCGCCTCGGCGCGAAGCTGGCAGGCCCCGCCGCCGAGCGCGACACCTTCCCGTTCCCGTGCCAGCGCTGGCTCGCCGACGGTGACGAGCTGGTGCCCGGCCTGCGGGCGCTGACGTTCGACGGCTCCAAGACTCCCGGCGAGCTGGCGCTCATGATCGAGGACACCACGCTCGTCACCGGCGACCTGATCCGCGCCCACCGCGGCGGCTCGCTCATGCTGCTGCCCGACGGCAAGCTCGGCGACAAGGCGCGCGCCGTCGCCTCGGTGCGCAAGCTGGTCACCGAGAACCCGGCGATCGACGCGGTGCTGGTCGGCGACGGCTGGCCGGTGTTCCGCAACGGCCACCAGCGCCTGGTCGAGCTCGCCTCGTCGCTGCCGCTCCTCGAGGTGCGCTCGTGAAGTGGAGCGAGCTCAAGGGTGCGGTGGGGAAGCTGGTCGGCGGCGGTCGCGGGCCGGCGGCACCGGCCACCGCCGCCGGTAGCGCCGGGCCGAGCCTCGACGCGCTCCGGGACCGGCTGCAGACCGGCGACCTCGACGCGCGCATCGCCGCGATCGGAGCCCTCGCCGAGCTCGCCGCGAACGACCCGGCGCGGCACTGGGCCGTGGTCGACCTGCTGGTCGGGTTCGTGCGCGACCGCTGTCCTTACCTGGGCCACGAGGTCAGCGCCGGCCCACCCGCCGACGTCCAGGCGGTGATCGAGGCGCTCGGGCGGCGCCGCCACGCCGCGACCGAGCGGCTGCCGCTCGGCCTCTTCCAGGTGGACCTGCGCAAGACCGACTTCAGCGAGGCGCGCCTCGAGCGCGCCGACTTCTCCCGCTCCCACCTGGAGGCGAGCGACTTCACCGGCGCCACGCTGGCCGGCGCCAACTTCCAGGAGGCCTACCTCGACGACGCCCACTTCATGAACGCCGACCTGGTGGGTGCCAACTTCCTCGCCGCCGACCTGCGCCGCACCAACTTCACCGGCGCGACGTTGCGGACGGTGCACTTCGAGGAGGCCACGATGGAGGGCGTGGTGCTGGTCGGCGCGCGGCTCGACGGCGCGGTTTTCACCGGCGCGACGCTCACCGGCGCGCGCCTCGAGGGCGCCGACCTCGCCGGCGCCGTCGGCCTGACCCGCG
>CAYMQR010000400.1:0-5175 GCA_964392195.1 uncultured bacterium
GGGCGGCGGCGGGGGTCTCGCGATCGAGCTCGGCGGGGAACGGGTGGCGGTCGCGCGGGCGCGCTACGGCGCGGACGCCGCCGTGTCGACGTCGGGCGGCGTCGTGACCGCGGGGATCCGTCCCGAGCACGTCCGTGTGGTGAAGGAGGGCGGCGTGCCGGCGCGGGTGGTGCACGCCGAGAACCTCGGCCACGAGACGCTGCTCCACGTGGACGTCGGTGACTCCCCCCGGCTGGTGGTGCGTATCGGCGGCATGGCCAACCTGGAGCCGGGAGCGCCCACCCGGATCGCCCTCGACTCCGCCGAGCTCCAGCTCTTCGACGCGAGCGGCGTGGCCTTCGCCACCAACGCCGCGGCGGGCTGAGCCCGCGCTACTTGCAAGCCGCCGCGGCCTTGCCGAGCACGGTGCCCGGCTCGGCGAACGTGAAGGCGATGCTCGACCTTCCCGCGACGATCGAGGCGGTGATGGCCTTGGCCGCCGCGCCCTCGGCGAGCAGCCGCCTGCCGTCGGCGGGCTTCAAGCTGAACAGGTATTCGTCCTCGACGCCGAACCAGCCGGCCGCCGACATGAGCCGGTGCTTGCTCGGCTTGCCTTCGGCGCCGGTGACCTCGAGCGCGATCGGCGCGGGCTTGCCGTCCGGTCCCTCGAACTCGCCGAACGGGAAGATCGCGTCGGACCTCGCGGCCTCGGCGCCGCTCGCGAACACCACCGCGAGCTGAACCTCGACGTTCTTCGGTTCGCTGCAGAGCACGCGGAGCTGCGCCGGGAACTCGCGCCCCTGCGTCACCGCCTTGCCGGGCGCGCGGAAGCGGCTGTCCGCGAGCGCCCGCGCCGCGAGCGGACCGAGCGCTGCCGCGAGGGTCAACACCAGGGCCACCGCCATCCGGGTCGTGCCACGCGTCTTCATGGTCGTCCTCTCCCGCGCGCCGCGCGCGCTTTCCGTCACAGGCCGCCGAGGGTCCGCTCGACGTGGTGCCGCGCGCCTTCGCGCACGAGGGGGATCCGTTCAGTAGGTGACGACGAAGTCCGCCGGCAAGCGCTCGACGACGAGTTTCTGGCCGTCGACGTTCTTGACCCCCGGCAGGTTCGCCTCGAGACCGCGGATCGGCCGATCGAGCGGCGAGTGCACCACGATGTCGCCGGGCGGGACCGCCACGGTGGGCTCGATGCGCACGCGGATGCGGGTGGGAGTCTCGGCGCTCATGGAGTAGGCGAGGGGCCCGTAGAACGTGGGCATGCGCTTCACCGCGATCCCCGGCTCGGCCAGGATCCACGCGGGGGGCACGCCGGCGCCGAGCACCAGCGAGCGATCCGCGGCGCGCTCGTACGCGAACAGGTCGCGCAGCGCGTTGGCGTAGCCGGCGCCCACCCAGGTGTGCGGCATGTCGCCGATGAAGCGCGGCTTGTCCGGGTCCCTCCAGACGATCTCGGCCCACTCGTTCCACGCCAGCGGGCGCCGGTATCGCAGCAGCTGGTCGAGGAGCGCGACCGCCTCGCCGCGTTGCCCGAGGCGCACCAGCGCGCCGACGTTGCGCAGCTCGTACGGCGAGAACGCGTCCCATTCGCCGGACTCGAAGCGGTGCTTCACCTCGGCCACGTAGCGGTCGAGGGTGATCTTGACGAGGTGGTCGACCTCGCTGCCGAGGTCGAGGTCGAGGACCAGCGCGATCGCGGTCGAGGTGGGGTCGTAGTCGCCGAGCTCGACGGAGCCCGGGACGTAGCCCAGGTTCTGGCTCTCCACCGTCAGCTTGATCGATGCGGTGAGCGTCTCCCGGAACGAGTCGCGAAGCTCGGTGAAGCGGCGCGCGTGCTCGTCGTCGCCGAGCACCACCGCGAGCTCGGCGGCGTCGGCGAGCCCGCGCAGGGCGAAGAAGTCGTCCCAGTAGGAGTGGACCGCGTGGGCGGAGTAGCCCTCGTGGCTGATCGACTCCGGCATCAGGCCGTAGCGGTCGATCTTCTCGGGGGTCCGGAAGCTGTCCGTCATCTGCGACTGGCGCAGCGTGTTCAGGTAGTCGACCGCCTTCACCACGTTCGGCCACAGCTCGAAGACGAAGCCCACGTCGCGGGTGAAGCGGTAGTAGTCCGCGAGGGTGTGGATGAAGGCGCCCGGGCTGTCGTGCTCGGGGGTCAGGTCGGGGCCGTGCCGGTCCACGCAACACGGGACCACGCCGTCGGCGGTCTGGAACGTCGCGTACCAGCGGATGAACTCGCGGACCTCCTCGGTGAAGCCGGCGCGCAGCAGCGCCGCCGAGGTGATCGCGCCGTCGCGGATCCACGAGCGCTGGTAGGTGCGGGAGCCCGGCTGGAGCGCCGGCCCGTCGCGGTTGATGAGCATGTAAGCGATCGTGGAGCGCGCCGCGTCGACCTGCTCGGTTCCGGCCTCGGGGACGGAGAGCTCGACCCGGCCGAGCAGCCGCTTCCAGCTCGCGCTCGCCTCCGCGAGGGCCTTCGTGAAGCTGCGCGGCTCGACCTCGTTCGGCGTGCCTCGCGGGTCGAACGGCACCGCCACGTCGATCTCGCTCGCGGTCCCGGGTGCGAGGTAGAGGTTGTACTGGAAGGCCGCGGACGCGAGGCCGAACGGGTCGTAGACCGACGGCTGCGCCGGCAGCTCGCCGGCCAGCACGTAGCGGGTGATGGTGCCCTGCTCGAAGCTCGCGGTGCCCACCCGGTCGGGCGGAGTGAGCGGCACGACCACGTTGCCGTTGACGTGCGCGCTGGTGCCGTCGAAGCGCACGTCCTGCACGTGCGCCACGCCGCCGGTGATGTTGAGGTTCTGCCACGGCGGCAGCACCTGGAACGGGCGCATGGCGAGGAAGAGCTGGACCGGGGTGTCGTCGGTGCCGACGTTCTCGACCCGGTAGCGCGCGTAGAGGATCGAGCGCCCGGACTCGCCGTTCGCCAGCGCGGTGACCGAGAGCGCGAGGTCCTTGGCGCGCCAGCGCACGGTGGGGATCGGGAGATAGCCCTCGGCGAGCTCCTGGGTGATCTCGGCCTGTGCCCAGGTGACCGGGCCCGCGTCGGTGCGCAGGATCGGCTCGATCGAGAGCTCGCCGCGCCCGAGCTCGAGCATGCCGTCGGTGTTGAGCAGGGCCTCCTTCGCATCGCCCGGGACGCCGACCACCGTCCAGTAGGTCTGCTTGCCCTGCAGGTAGCGCGGGTAGACGCCGGCCGGCGCCTCGGCCGCGATCGCCTGGAAGAAGTCGTTGGGCGAGGCGGAGAACGAATACGGCTGGAGCGCGATCTCGCGGATCCCGTAGCCGCGTCCGCGGCTCGAGCGCTGCATCGCGAAGCGGACGTAGCGCGACTCGGCGTCGGGCATGTAGGCGTACACGCGGCCGCCGTCGCCGGTGGTGGTGCGGTAGGAGGGCGCCCACTCGCTGCCGTCGCTGGAGGTCTCGATCTGGTAGGTCGTCGCGTAGTCGTCCTCGTCCCAGTCGACGATGAGCCCGCCGTATTCGACGTTGGTGCCGAGGTCGATGGTGAGCGTCTGCTCACGCGGCAACGGCCGGCTCTTCCACACCGTATCGAGCTGGCCGTCCACGGCGCGCGCACCCTCGAAGCCGTCGCGCAGGAACGACGCCTCCACGGTCGGCAACGACCGCTCGCCGGTGGCGGGCTCGCGCTTCTCGAAGGCGAGCTCGTCGAGGAGGAAGCTTCCCTTGCCGCCCTCGTTCGCCGCGAGCGCGAACTCCAGGCTGCCGAGCCGGGTGAGGTCGGCGCCGGTGGTGCCCCACGCGAACTCGATCCGCGAGCGCCGCACCACCACGCGCTGCCACTCGGACGGGAACGAGTAATCGCGCTGCTTGCGCCACCACACCCGCTGGCCGGTCGGATCGACGAGCTTGAGCTCGAAGTCGTTGTGGGGCCCCTCGCCCTTGAGCTGGAAGCTGAACGCGTAGTTGGCCGGTAGGTCGATCGGGAACGGCTTGCGGATCAGCACCCAGCCGCGTCCGCGGCTCAGGTCGTAGTCGATCTTGAGCGCGTTCCCGCTCGGGCCCGGCACCACCGAGAGCTTGACGTCGGCGCCCTCGGACGCGGCCCACGTCCACCCGTCGACCGCGTCGAAGCGGTCGAGGATCGTGCTCGCCGCGGCGGCACGTCCGGCCGTGACGGCGACGGCCAGCGCTGCGGCGAGCACCAGCTTCGCGGCGCCGAGAGTGCGATCGAGCGGTTTCCGGGTCAACCTTTCACTCCTCCGGCGGTGAGTCCGGCGACGTAGTAGCCCTGCAGCGCCACGAAGAGAAGGATCACGGGAAGCACAGTCACGACCGAACCCGCCATCATGAGCTCGGTCTCCTGGACGTGCTCGCCGACCAGGTTCGCCAGCGCCACCGGCAAGGTGTAGAGGCGGTCGTCGGTGAGCACCACCAGCGGCCACAGGAAGTCGTTCCACGCGCCCATGAAGGAGAACAGCGCGAGCGTGACCAGGATCGGAGTGAGCAGCCGCAACCCGATCGAGCGGAAGATCGTGAGCTCGCCCGCGCCGTCGACGCGCGCGGCGTCCAGGATGCTGTCGGGGATCTCGCGGGCGTGCTGGCGGATCAGGAAGATGCCGAACACGCTCGCCAGACCCGGGATCACCACGCCCGCGAAGGTGTTCACGAGACCGAGACCCTTGAGCATCAGGAAGAGCGGCAGCATCGAGACCTGCGCCGGGATCACGAGCGCCGCGAGCAGCACCTGGAAGATCCGCTCCCTGCCCGCGAACGGCAGCTTGCCGAACGCGTACCCCGCCATGGCGTTCACGATCAGTCCCGCCAGCGTGATCGTGCCGGCGAGCCCGAGGCTCACCACCACGTGGCGCCCGAGCGCGAGGCGGGTCAGCAGGACGCGGTAGTGCTCGGTGGTGACGTGGCTGGGAAGGAAGCGCGGCGGGAGCGCGCTCGCTTCGCCGGCCGGCATCAGCGAGGCCGAGACCATCCACAGGAAGGGGAGGAGCGTGAGGAGCGCGCCCACGACGAGCAGCACGTTCACGATCACCGCGGCGGCGAGGCGCTTCACGAGCGATCCCCTGCGCCCGGGCCGGCGCCGAGCGCCGTGTCCGCGGCCAGGACCCGTCTGGTGAGCCGCTCGAGCCCGGTGAAGGCGACGATGATCGCGAACAGCACGAACGCCACCGCCGCCGCGTAGCCCAGGTTCCACCACCGGAAGCCCTGCTCGTACATGAGGAGCAC
>CAYMQR010000401.1:0-5158 GCA_964392195.1 uncultured bacterium
GGCGCCTCAAGGACATGGTCATCCGCGGCGGAGAGAACCTGTTCCCCGCCGAGATCGAGGGTGTCTTGCTCGAGCACGCCGAGGTGGCGGAGGCGGCGGTGATCGGCGTCCCCGACGCGAAGATGGGCGAGGAGCTGACGGCGTTCGTGCGCGTGGCCGGTGGCGCGAAGCCGAGCATCGAGTCGCTGCGCTCGCACGTCCGCGCGCGCCTCGCCGCTCCCAAGACGCCGCGCTACTGGGTGTTCGTGGAGTCGTTCCCGCTCACCGGCTCGGGCAAGATCCAGAAGTTCGTGCTCCGCGAGCGCTGGGACCGCGGCGAGTTCACGCCGGCGAGCTGAGGCTGGGGGCCGTCCGGTTCCTGACCTCGGAGGGGCACGCGCCCGCGGGCCCGGCGATACGATCCAACCGATGCACCGCCTCCGCCGCCGATCCCTGTAGGGACAGGGACCCGGCGCGATCGGCGACGTGACGTCGGCGCCTGGCGCCGGTCGCGCGGCGCGCGACCCTCCGAGGGCGCCGTCGAGGATTCGATCGCCGCGGCATATCCCGGGCGAGCTCACGCTCGCCCCTATGCTCCCATGCGGTCCTCTGGCGGGCCGTCGCTTCGTCGCCGGCCCCAGGAAGCGATCCGCCGTGGTTGCCCGGCGCACGGCCCGGCGCCTAAATGGCCCCACCATGAGCGACGTTCGCTACGCCGTCTGTCATCTGTGCGAGGCCATGTGCGGCCTCGAGGTCACCGTCGACCACGACCACATCACCGCGATCCGGGGTGACGACCACGATCCCTTCAGCGGCGGGCACCTGTGCCCGAAGGGCGTCGCCCTCCAGGACGTCCAGCACGACCCCGACCGAATCCGCGAACCGCTCCGGCGCGTGGGCGACACCTGGAAGCCGGTGTCGTGGGACGACGCCCTCGACGAAACCGCCGACCGGATCGCGGAGATCCAGTCGCTCCACGGCCGCGACGCCTTCGCGCTCTACATCGGCAACCCCACCGCTCACTCCTCGAGCGCGCTGCTCTTCGGCCTGCCGTTTCGCGACCTGCTCGGCTCGCACAACAACTTCTCCTCGAACTCGGTCGACGCGCTGCCGCGGCTGATGACGTCGTACTTCCTTTACGGCAACCAGGCGCTGATCCCGGTCGCCGATCTCGAGCGCACCGACTTCCTGCTGATCCTCGGCGCCAACCCGCTGGTGTCGAACGGCAGCGCCATGGCGGCGCCCGACGTGAAGCGGCGCCTCGCGGCCATCCGCGCCCGTGGCGGACGGGTGGTGGTGGTCGACCCGCGCCGCACCGAGACCGCCGACGCCGCCGACCAGCACTTCTTCATCCGTCCCGGCACCGACGCGCTGCTGCTCGCGGCGATGATCTCCACCCTGTTCGAGGACGAGCGCGCGGCGCCCGGGCGGCTCGCCGCGTTCGTCGACGGGCTCGACGCCCTGCGCCGACACCTCGCGCCGTTCACCGCCGAGCGCGTGGCGGGCGTGGTCGGCATCGAAGCCGGCGCGATCCGCGCCCTCGCGCGCGACTTCGCGGCGGCGCGCCGCGCGGTCTGCTACTCGCGCATGGGTGCCTGCGTGCAGGAGTTCGGCGCGCTCGCGACCTGGCTCACCGACGCCCTCAACATCGCCACCGGCAACCTCGACCGCGAGGGCGGGTGGATGTTCACGACGCCCGCCGTCGACCTCGCCGGCGTGGCGACGTTGCTCGGCCAGCGCGGCAGCCACGACCGCTGGCGCAGCCGCGTGAGCGGGCTGCGCGAGTTCACCAGCGAGCTGCCGGTCGCGGCGTTCGCCGAGGAGATGGACACGCCGGGGACCGGCCGGATCCGCGGGCTCATCACCCACGCCGGCAACCCGGTGCTGGCGCTGCCCAACGGCGCGCGGGTCGAGCGCGCGCTCGCGGGCCTCGACTTCATGGTGTCGATCGACATCTACAAGAACGAGACCACGCGCCACGCGCGGCTGATCCTGCCGCCGAGCTGGGGGCTCGAGCACGACCACTTCCCGCTGCTGGCGCAGGCGCTCGCGGTGCGGAACGTCGCGCACTTCTCGCAGGCGTCGGTGCCGGCGCCGCCCGGCACGCGCCACGACCACGATATCTTCCTGGGGCTGATCGAGCGCCTCGGGCGCAGGCGCGACGTGCCGACCCGGCTCGCGGTGGCGGCGGGCGCCGCGCTGGCGCGGCGGCTCGGTCCACGCGGGCTGCTCGACTGGCTCATCCGGCTCGGTCCGCACGGCGACCGGTTCCGCTCGGGTGCGGGCGGATTGAGCCTCGCCAAGCTCCTCGCCAGCCCGCACGGGGTCGACCTCGGCGCACTCGAGCCGCGCTTGCCGGCGCGGCTCGCGACCCCCACCCAGCGGATCGACCTCGTGCCCGCCGCGCTGGTCGAGGACCTGCCGCGCCTCGCCGCCAAGCTCGAGCCGGGCGAGCTGACGATCGCGCCCGACGCGCTGCTGCTGGTGAGCCGCCGCCAGCTCCTCTCCAACAACTCGTGGATGCACAACAGCCCGCGGCTGGTGAAGGGTCGCGATCGCTGCACGCTGCTCATCCATCCGCGCGACGCCGAGGGCCGCGGGATCCGGGCGGGTGATCGGGCGACGATCCGTTCGCGGGTGGGCGCCATCGAGGCCCCGATCGAGATCAGCGACGAGATGATGCCCGGCGTGGTGTGCCTGCCGCACGGCTTCGGCCACGCGCGCGCCGCCGACGGGCTCACCGTCGCCACGCGCCAGCCGGGCGTCAGCATCAACGACGTCACCGACGAGCGCCTCTTCGACGCCGTCTCGGGCACCACCCAGCTGAGCGGCGTACCGGTGACCGTCGCGCGCGCGTGAGCGCGGAGTCGTGCAGGGATCGAACGGGATCGGCGACGCGCGAACGACGCGGCGTATCCCGGGCGATCTCGAAGCTCGCCCCTACAAACCCATGCGGGCCGAGAGGCCCTGGCGCTTCAGGGCACGACGGTGATCAGGATGGCGCCGATGTCGTCGCCTTCCTGCTCGCCCTGGAAGACCGCGCTGTACTTGTAGAAGAACGTGGCCTCGACGGAGTAATCGCCCGGCACGGCGTCGTCGTGAGCGCTGATCGTCGCGACCACGCCGCACTTGTGGTCGTCGGTCTTGCCCGGCTTGCCGAGGGTCACGTCCATCTGCGCGAGCGCCTCGAAGGTGCTGGCGTCCTGCTCGTTCAGCACCACCAGGTCACACGACTCGAGATCGCCTCCCTCGGACTCGCCGGCCTTCACCTCGAGAACCGCGGTCACGGTGTCGCCCGCGCGCAGCGCGGTGGTCACCTGCCCGCCGCCGTCCTTGCCGCAGGCAGGCAGCGCGGCGAACGCGAGGCACGCGAGCGCGAGAGACCCGCGCGAGACCATCAACCGCGCCAGGCTCATCGCACGTCCCTCCGGACCGCGCCGCGCCGGCGGCGGAGCGCGAGAAACGCGAGCGGCAGCGCCACGCCGACCGCGGTCGCGGACGCGCTCGCCTTCGACTGCGCGGGATCGGCGCTCGCCGCCACGCTCATGCAGGCAGGGTTGACCGGATTGGCCGGGTTGCAGTCGTCGTCGATGCCGTTGAACAGCACCTCGGTGGCGCCCGGGTTCACCGCGGCGTTCGAGTCGTTGCAGTCGAGCTGCGGGAACGTGCACGCGGGCGAGGCGGGGTTGCCGTAGCCGTCGCCGTCACCGTCGGCGCACGGGCAGGTCGCGTAGATGCGGATGCAGGAGTTGTTCGACAGCGTGGCCGCGTTGAACGAGTACTGCAGGGCCTGGGTGGCGGTGGCGTCCTGTATGCCGACCGTCGCGCTCGCGCCGAAGTCCACCGCGGGGCTCCCGAAGTCGACGTCCTGGTAGCAGAAGATGATGTCGTGGGTGACGTCCTCGAGCTGCATCTGGAACTTGCCCGTGCCGCCGCCACCCGCGTGCGGCACGCCGTCCCACTGCACCACCAGCCGCTGCGGCTGACCCGCGAGCGCCCAGCCCACCGAGTGGACACCGCCCGAGAGCGACGGGTCGAGGTCATCCCAGAACGGCGCGATCAGCGCGCCCGGCGCGGACACGTTCGGAAGCGACAGGTTGGCCGGGCTGGTGCCGCCCGGCGGCGGCGCCACCGTGCAACCCGGGTTGAAGCCCGCGTTGGTCAGGAATGCGTAGCCGTTCGAGCTGATCACGATGTTGTCGTACGCGGTGCCGTAGAGCGTGAACGTGAGCGGCCACATGCACATGATCGCGGCGTCGTTGCCGAGACCGAGGTTGCCGCCCAGCGCCGAGATGTCGAACCACTCGTTGGTGGTCGGCGCCGCGCAGTACTGGGCGCGGGACGGCGCCGCGGACGCGGCGAGCGCGAGCGCAAGCCCGAGGGCGAGCCACGTGGGCCGAGACGGAGACCGGATCATTCGCGCTCCTGCGTCGTGAGTCGAGGAGCGCCCATGATCGGCGATCCCCGCGCCCGCTCGCAAGGCGGAGCGCGATGGCGGCGGCTCCGCTGCGCGCGCGCCGCTCGGAACCGGTACGCGGCGCTGCCGTAGACGGTGAGCCGCCCCAGGAACGCCACGCCGGGGTTGGCGGCGAGCGGCACGAGCGGGCTCTCGTCGAGGACCGCGTACGGGTCGACGGTGGTGGTGACGCCGGCGACCTGATCGGGCGTGAACGGGCTGCCCGAAGGAAGCGTGACGATGGCGTGGCTCTGGAACGCCGACGGGTGAAGGAACGCCCTCTGGAAGATGTACTCGAGCTGGATCTCGTCGGTGGGGCTCGCCTTACACGGCCGAGCCACCCCGCGCTAGACACTACAAATGGGCCACAAGCCCTACCGCTCGATCCGGAGTCGGGCCACCGCCGGGGGGAACCCGGCGGATCGCATCGGATCACGCCGGATCTTGGCATCCATTGTCAGGCCCGGCGGGTGCGCTTCACGCGCCGGATCGCGAGCGCCAGCGCCGCGCCTGGGATCAGGTAGAGGCCCAGGTCGACGCCGCCTCCGCCGCTCGTCCCACCCGCCACGCCCGCCTCTGCGAGCTTCGGCGTGCAGGCACCCGGGGTCGCGGCGTTGCAGTCGTCGTCGAGGCCGTTGCCGGGGATCTCGGTCGCCCCCGGTTTGATGGCGGCGGTGGTGTCGACGCAGTCGAGCTCCGGGTGGGCGCAGGCCGCGGAGGCGG
>CAYMQR010000402.1:0-5142 GCA_964392195.1 uncultured bacterium
AGCACGCCGACGAGCGCGCGCGCTTTCCCGACTCGCGCGGCCGTGACCGGCGCGACCACGTGTTCAACTTCGGCAACGACCGCCTCAACGCGATCGGCCGGAACGACGGCACCGTCGAGATCGTGGCCGCCGCGCGCGCGCCGGCCTACCTGAACCGCTTCGACCCCGACCACGGTCACTTCGCGGGCGGCTTCGGCTACCTCGACGACGGCACGGAGACCTGGTCGACGGCCTACCGGTGGCGGCCCGCGGGCGCCGCCACCCGCCGCGTGTTCGGCGCCGGCTACTTCGAGACCGAGCTCTCCCACCGCGGCATCACGAGCACGCGGAGGGTGTTCGCGCCCGCCGGCGACGAGCCGCTGGTGGTGAGCGTGGTGCGGCTACGCAACGATGGCGCCGCGCCCATCTCGTTCACCCACGATGAAGTCTGGGACGTGAACCTCCACCAGCTCGTCCCGCTACCCTCGATGAGCGGCCCGCTCGGCCCGATCGGCGATCGCTACCGCGGCGGGCTGTGGGACGACTTCGTCCAGCACGTCGGGTGGAGCGGAACCGAGGAGGCGCTGCGCCTCTCCACCGCGAGCAACGGCGTGGCGCCGCTCGCGCCCGACGCGATCTCGACCGTCGACTGGTATCCCGACGACGTGTTCCTCGCCGACCTCGGCGGCGGCTCGGTGGCGCGCTTCACGGATCGAGCGAGCTACTTCGGCGGCGGTGGCCCCGCCGCGCCCGACGCCGTCACGAGCGGCGCCGCGGGCTCGCTGGTCGCCGACCGGCCGGCCGCGGGCCAGCCGAGCTGCCTCGTCATCCGTCACGCGTTGACCCTCGCGCCCGGTGAGGAGCGGCGGCTGCGCTTCGCGTTCGGATCCGTGGCGCCGGGCGCCGAGCTCGCGCCGCTGCTCGCGAGCCACCGGCGCGCCGACGACTTCGCGCGCTCGCAGGCCCGCCGCGCCTCCGAGCTGGCCGCCTTCTCGACGGGCGCCGATCCGGCGCTCGCCCGCGAGGTCGCCTGGCACTCGTTCGCGCTCCCGGCGGCGACGCTCTACCACCCGTACCACGGCACCCACGTCACCACGCAGGGCTCGGCCTACCTCTACCTGCAAGGGATCGACGGCGCGCCCCGCGACCAGGCGCTCTTCGCGGTGCCGCTCACGTACCTGCGGCCCGACCTGGCGCGCGAGAACCTGCGCGCGATCCTGCGCCTCACCCGCGCCTCGGACGGCCAGATCACCTACACGTTCGGCGGATACGGCTGGGCGAGCGGCCTCGCGATCCACGAGCTGCCGTCCGACCTCGACCTGTTCTTCCTGATGGCGCTCACCGAATACGTGGCGGCGACCGGCGACGCGGCGTTCCTCGGCGAGAGCGTGCCGTTCCGGGGCGAGCCCGGCGCGGTCGCGCCCGGCGCCTCCGGTACGACGGTCCTCGATCACGCCCGCGCCGCCGCGGTCCACCTCCTCGACGTCGTCCGCACCGGCCCCGGCGGGCTGATCCGGGTGCGGGACGGCGACTGGTCGGACGGTGTGGTGACCTCGAACGTGATCGCCGCCGGAAACGACGCCGTGAACTGGGGCAACACGCTGGCGCGCGGTGAGTCGGGCTCGAACACCGGCATGGCGCTCGCCGTGCTGCCGGCCGCGGCCGACGTGCTCGAACCCTTCGACGCCGCGCTGGCGGCGCGCCTGCGGGCACCGCTGGGCGCGCTCGCCGCCGCCCTCGAGCGCCAGTGGACCGGCTCGTGGTACGTGCGCGCGGTGCTGCGTGACCGCGCCGACCAGCCGGTGCCGATCGGCCGCGACTCGATCGACCTCGAGGGCCAGCCGTGGGCGATGATCGCGCGCGCCGCCGCCGGCGAGCGTCTCGACACGCTGGTGGCGTCGATCCGCGAGCGCCTCGACGATCCCTCGCCGGTGGGCGCGCCGCTCTGGCCGGGTGGCCAGGTGTGGCCCGCGGTCTCGCAGCTGCTGACCTGGGGCTATACCCGCGCCAGCGACGAGCTGGCGTGGCGCTCGCTCGATCACCACGCGATGTACAGCCGCGCCGAGGCGTTCCCCGAAAACTGGATCGGCATCTGGACCGGACCTGACGCCCTCGACTCCACCGGCAGCGGCGGCACCTGGACCAGCCCGGTCACGCCGATGACCGACTTCCCCGCGATCAACCAGAACCCGCACGCGATGGCGCTCTTCGCGCTGCTGCGCGTCGCCGGCATCGAGCCCGCCGCCGATGGGCTGCGCATCGACCCGCACGTGCCCCGCGACGCGTTCGTGCTCGACCTGCCGTTGCTGCGCCTCGACGTCGACGCGGACCGCATCGCGCTCACCTACCGCCCGATCGCCGACGGCGCGCGCGCCTTCCACGTGCGCGTGCCGATCGAGTCCGGCTCGTGGACCCTCACGGTGGACGGGCGCGACGTCACGGCGCCGGTCGTGGAGGGCTTCGCCGCCGTGTCGATCGCCATCCGCGCGGGCCAGCCGGTGTCGATCGTCTCGCCGCGCTCGTGAACGGACCGCGCGGCTATACTCGCCGCGCCCATGATCGCTCGTCGGTTCCCGCGGACCTGCGCCGCTTGGCTCATCACGCTCCTCGCCGCCGTCGCGGGGTGCTCGGACGGCGGCCACGCCGACTCGCCCACCAACCAGGCCACCCTCGACGTCGCGCGGGGGCTCGCGGACACGTGGATCGCCGAGAACGCGCCGGCGGACGTCGACTGGAGCTGGGGCGAAGGCCTGCTCATGCTCGGCATGCTCGAGCTCGCGCGCACCACCGGCGACGCGCGCTACGAGGACTACGCCCTCGACTGGCTGCACGCGCACCAGGCCGCCGGCTACACGATCTTCTGGAGCGACTCGTGCCCGCCGGGCATCGTCGCGTCGCTCTTGATCGCCCGGCGCGGCGCCACCGAGCTCGAGCCGATCATCGACGACGTCGACACGTATCTCTTCGAGAAAGCACCCCGCATCTCGGACGGCGGGATCGCGCACCTGGGCTTCCTGCCGGTGGTGCTGAAGCAGCAGCTGTGGGTGGACTCGCTGGTGATGTTCGGCGAGTTCCTGATCCAGACCGGGCTCAGG
Organism: uncultured bacterium; assembly: GCA_964392195.1. Lineage (GTDB taxonomy): Bacteria > JADJOY01 > JADJOY01 > JADJOY01 > JADJOY01 > JADJOY01. The sequence continues at coordinate 3,075 of CAYMQR010000402.1, forward strand.
ACCGGCGACCCGCGCTATCTCGATCTCATGGCGAGCCAGTACGAGATCTTCGGCGGCCATCTCCAGCACCCGACGCTCGGGTTCTGGACCCATAGCTGGGACGACCTCGCGAAGCAGAACCACCCGCCGCTCGACGACCAGGTGTTCTGGGGGCGCGGCAACGCCTGGGCGCTGGTCGCGGGCTACGACCTCGCTGCGGCGCTGCCCGAGAGCGACCCGCGCCGCGACGCTGTGCTCGCGCGCCTCGCCCGCCACGAGCGCGCGGTGCGCGCCACGCAGGACCCCGCCACGGGGCTCTACTGGACGGTGCTGAATCGCCCCGGCGAGACCTACCTCGAGAGCGCCGGCTCGGCGATGATCTCGTACGCGTTCGCGCGCGGCTTCGAGGAGGGCTTCGCCGGCCCGGACACGGTGGAGGCGGCGCGCCGGGGGCTGGTGGGGCTGCAGGCCCGGGTGCGCGTCGAGGACGACGGCCGCTACGTGCTGAGCGGCACCAGCGTCGGCACCAACCCCGGCCCGTTCTGGTACTACGAGATCGTCCCGACCAAGGACAACGTGAGCTACGGCATCGGCGGCTTCGTGCTGCTCTCGACGCGCTTGGTGGAGCTCGAGCGCGCGGGGCGGATCGCGCCGCTCCCGCAGCCGGTGCTCGCCACGGGAGGTGGAGCGTGAGTCGCAAGCTCAGGAAGCCGGGTCCGCGGATCGCGGGCTCGGCGCTGCGGACGGTGTCGGCGGTGGCCGGGTTGCCGGTCGTGGACGGGCTCTTCGTGAGCCTGCTGCGTAAGCAACTGGGCGTCGAGGAGCTCCTCGACGCGAGCTTCGCCGAGGACGAGACGCCGTTCACGTTGCCTCGTCCCCTGGCGCCGATCCGTCGCGCCGGGTCCACGCCCGGGGGGAAACGACGGTGAGCGACTTCCGCTATCGCACCCTCGACGACTTCCGCGCGGCGTACCGCGACGGCCGCGCCACGCCGACCACGGTGGCCGAGCGCTTCATCGAGGCGCGCAACGCCTCCGAGGCGCACAGGCCGCCGATGCGGATCTTCATCGCCAGCGACGACGACGAGATCCGCGACGCCGCGAAGGCCTCGACCGATCGCCTCAGGAAGGGCAAGCCGGCGGGCCCCCTCGACGGCATCCCGATCGCGATCAAGGACGAGCTCCACCAGGTCGGGTACCCGACCACCGGCGGCACCTCGTTCCTGGGCAAGGGCGGCGAGCGCGAGGACGCCACCGTCGTGGCGCGGCTGCGCGCCGCGGGAGCGGTGCTGGTCGGCAAGACCAACATGCACGAGATCGGCATGGGCGCGACCGGCATCAACCCGCACCACGGCGCCGCGCGCAACCCGTACGATCCGGCCTGCATCACCGGCGGCTCGTCGAGCGGCTCGGGCGCGGTGGTGGGCGCGGGCCTGGTGCCGGCGGCGATCGGCGCCGACGGCGGTGGCTCGGTGCGGATCCCCGCGGCGCTGTGCGGCGCCGTAGGCGTGAAGGCGACCTTCGGCCGCGTGCCGGAGACCGGCGCCTTGCCGCTGTGCTGGAGCCTCGCGCACGTCGGCCCGCTCGCCGGGTCGGTCGGGGACGCCGCCGAGATCCTCGACCTGATCTCGGGCGAGGACCCGCGGGATCCCAACACCCACGGCCAGCCGCCGCTCGACCTGCGGGGCGTGAAGCACGGCCAGGTCAAGGACCTCAAGGTCGGCGTGTGCCCGGACTTCTTCGACCAGGCGTCGCCCGAGGTGGTGGCGGTTTGCCGAGCGGCGCTCGAGCGGCTCGCCGACGACGGCGCCAAGATCAAGGACGTGCGCATCCGCCACCTCGACCTGGTGCGGGTCACGCTGCTGGTGACGATGGGCGCCGAGATGGCGGCGTCGCAGATCGAGAACCTGCGCGAGCACCGCGACGAGTACGGCGCCGACACCCGGTTGCTGCTCGACACCGCCAACCGCGGCTCGGGCCCCGAATACGTCCACGCGCAGCGCGCGCGGGTGCGGATCGAGCGCGCGTTCCGCGAGGTGCTGGAAGCGGTCGACGTGCTGGTCTCGCCCACCACCGGCACCGTCGCGGTG
>CAYMQR010000403.1:0-3270 GCA_964392195.1 uncultured bacterium
CGAAGAAGGGTTTCCTGGCGGTGGTGCTGATCCTGGCCGCGTGCGTCGCGCTGGCCGCGACGCTCACCGTGGTGGTCGTGAAGGGCCTCCACCTGCCGACGCGTCACGACGCCCCGGCCGGATCCGCCACACCCTGAGGTCGAGCGCGGCGCGTCGCCGGTGGCGGCACGGCCCGCAGCGCCCGCGCCAGCTCGTCCACGACCGCCCGCACCTTGGGCGAGCGCCGCCGTCCGGGCGGGTAGAGCACCACGATCGGGTCCGGGACGGGCCGCGGCAGCGCGTCGGCCGCGACCACGTCGCCGGACACGAGCGCGTCCTCCACGATGAACCGCGGCAACACCGCTAGCCCGAGCCCGGCGCGAACCGCCGCCAGCATCGCCTCGCCGTGGTTGATCACGACCCGGCTCACGAGCGCGAGCGTGCGGGGCGCGCCACCTGGGCGCAACGGCTCGAATCGCCAGAGCTGCGTGGAGCGCACGTTCGCGTAGCCGATGGTCGGATGCCGGGCCAGCTCGTCGAGGTTCCCCGGTAGACCGGCGCGTGCCGCGTAGGAAGCCGACGCGCACACGACCCGCTCGCTGGTGCCGAGCGTCTTGACCACCAGCGCGGAGTCGGCGATCGGGCCGACGCGCACGGCGAGATCGTAGCCATCCCGTACCAGGTCGACGACGCGGTCGCCGAGGTCGAGCGCCAGCGAGAGCCGCGGGTTGCGCGCCACGAACCCGAACAGGACCGGGCCCACGACGCGCGCGCCGAAGGTGGTCGGCGCCGTCACGCGCAACGTCCCGCACAGGGCTCCCGCCCGCCCCGCCACCTCCTCGGCAGCGTCGTCGAGCTCGCGCATGACGGCCTTGGCGCGCTCGTGGAACGCGAGCCCCTCGTCGGTGGCGACGATGCCGCGCGTCGAGCGCGTGAGCAGCGACACCCCGAGCGCCGCCTCGAGGTCGGCGACGCGCTTGCTGACCACCGACTTCGCGAGCCCGAGGCGGCGGGCGGCCTCGCTCACCGAGCCGCTCTCCACCACCTGCAGGAACGCCGCGAGCTGATCGAGCCCGAAGTTCACGTTCGCGCTCCCCGAACGACGCGTTCGCCGGATGGCCCGTAGCGGGTCCGGCGGCGCGAGCTTACTCTCCGCCGCGAGCCGATCGACGGCTCGACGGAGGTGACACCATGACGACCACGAACCAGAAGACCCGCGGAAGGACGGTCAGGCGCGCGGTGCGCGGTCAGCCGACCAGCGACGGCGCCGGCGTGCGGCTCGAGCGCGTGATCGGCACCCCGGCGCTCGCGGACGTCGACCCGTTCCTGATGCTCGACGAGTTCCGCTCCGACGACGCCAGCGACTACATCGCGGGCTTCCCCGACCACCCGCACCGCGGCTTCGAGACCGTGACGTACATGCTGGCGGGACGGATGCGCCACCACGACAACCAGGGGAACTCGGGTCTGCTCGGGCCCGGCGGCGTGCAGTGGATGACCGCGGGACGCGGCATCGTGCACTCGGAGATGCCGGAGCAGGAGGACGGCCTCCTGTGGGGCTTCCAGCTGTGGGTGAACCTGCCGGCGCGCGACAAGATGACGGCGCCGCGCTACCAGGACATCGCCCCCGAGCGGATCCCCACGGTGGACGTGGCGCCGGGGATCTCGGTGCGCGTGATCGCGGGTGGGTACGGCGGCGCTTCGGGGCCGGTCCGGAACACCACGATCGACCCGCTCTACCTCGACGTGACGCTGGCGAGCGGGACGGCGCTCGAGGTGCCGGTGCCGTCGGCGCACGGGGGTTTCGTCTACCCGTTCGTCGGCTCGGTGCGCGTGGGTGACGGCGACGACGCCACGACGCTCGCGCGCGGCACGGCCGGCGTGCTCGGCGGCGGCGAGCACGTGACGCTCGCGGCGGACGGCGGCGACACCCGCCTCATCCTGGTGAGCGGCCGTCCGCTGCGCGAGCCGGTGGCGCGCCACGGCCCGTTCGTGATGAACACGATGGACGAGATCCGCCAGGCCATCCTCGACTACCGGTCCGGACGGCTGTGAGGGATGATGCGCGCATGAAGATCGTCCACTGCAAGGAACACGGTCCGCCGCGCTCGCTGGTCGTCGAGACGGTCGACGACCCGCCGTGCGACGCGTGGAGCGTGCGGGTGGCGGTGCGCGCGGCGGGCATCAACTTCCCCGACCTGCTGATCATCCAGGGCAAGTACCAGTTCCAGCCGCCGCTGCCGTTCGCGCCCGGCGGCGAGGTCGACGGCGTGGTGACGGAGGTGGGGAGCGAGGTCGAGTCGGTGAAGGTCGGCGACCGCGTGATCGCGGTCCCGGGCTGGAACGGCTTCGCCGAGCAGGTTGTGGTGCCGGAGGCGGTGTGCCTGCCGATCCCGGGCGAGATGGACTTCGACACCGCGGCGTCGTTCGCGATGACCTACGGCACGAGCTACCACGCGCTCGTCCAGCGCGCCCATCTCCAGCGCGGCGAGAACCTGCTGGTGCTCGGCGCGAGCGGCGGCGTCGGCACCGCGGCGGTGGACATCGGCCGCGCGCTCGGCGCGCGGGTGATCGCGGCCGGCTCGAACGCCGACAAGCTCGCGCTGGTGCGCTCGCATTACGACGTCCACGACGTGCTCGTGACCGGCGACGGACGCCCGCTCAAGGAGTCGGTGGGCGCGCTCACCGGCGGCGAGGGGGCGGACGTGATCTACGACCCGATCGGCGGCGAGCTGTTCGAGCAAGCGCTCCGCGCGGTCGCCTGGAACGGCCGCATCCTCGTGATCGGCTTCGCGTCCGGCACGATCCCGAGCGCCAAGACCAACCTGCTGCTGCTCAAGAGCTCGGCGGTGATCGGCGTCTTCTGGGGTGCCTTCACGCGCCGCGAGCCGGCGGTCAACGCCGCCAACTTCGCGCAGCTCTTCGCCTGGTATCGCGAGGGCCGGCTGGCGCCCTACATCTCGCACCGCTTCGCGCTCGAGGATGCGGCCGCGGCGCTCGAGACGCTCGGCCGCCGCGAGGTGGTCGGCAAGGCGGTGCTGCAGGTCGGCGGCTAGCCGGCGCGGGGCTCTCAGCCCGCGAGGCGCACGGCGGGCGGCTTGCGGCCGGCGGAGAACGCCGGCGCCAGGGCCCGCGCCACCATCTCCAGCACCTCGACGTCTTCCTTCACGAACAGGCTCGAGCTCTTGCTCGCCGCGTCGGCGTAGAGGATCCCGACCACGGCGCCGTCGTCGAGGACCGGCACCGCGAGGATCGAGCCGTGCGCCGCGCCGTCGAGGCTGGCGGCGGCGC
>CAYMQR010000403.1:3370-5139 GCA_964392195.1 uncultured bacterium
CGGCGGCGCCGACCAGGAACGCCCGGCCCGAGACGGCGACGGCGCGGATCACGTCCGTCACCCAGCTCACGTCCGCACCCGGCGCCGGGATCTCGTCGTTGGTGGCGCTCGCCTCCGTCTCCGGATCGCCCGCGGGCACGGTGCGGAAGGCGGCGACGCGGTCCGCGCCGATGAGGCCCAGCAGTCCGAGCAACGCCTGCTTGTAGACCAGGCTCTTGTGGCGCCCGGCGCGTACCGCCTCCTTCAGCGAGGCGGCGAGCTTGGCGGTGCGCATGCTGCGCCGCTCCGCCTCGGCGTCCGCGTCGATCACGCCGTCGCCGCGGTCCGCCGGCGACGGCATCGTGGCCGCGCGTGCCACCGTCCTCGCGAGCTTTCCGGCGAGCACGGCGTCGGGCGCTCCTCGATCGTCCGCGACCACCTCGAGCACGGTCTTTCCGAGGCGGATCGTGTCACCGGCGCCGAGCGCGCGCTCGTCGCCGCCCAGCGCCTGATCGCCCACGAACGTGCCGTTGTGGCTCTTGAGGTCGGTGATCGCGTAGCCCGATCCGGTCCAGCGGATGAGCGCGTGGCGGCGCGAGATCTCGCCGTCGACGAGCTGGACCGGGTTCTGCGGACCGCGCCCGAGCGTCAGGACCCGGGTTCCGAGGCGGTAGGTCGTGCCGGGCGTCTTGCCCTTCCGGACGACGAGGCTCAGCATCATGCGCTCCTCTTCAGGTCGGCGGTCGACGGCTCCTCGGGCAGCATCTGCGCCAGGTGCCACTTGCGCAGCAAGAGCTCGAGGTCGCGCTTGTTGAGCTCGTCGCGGCAGATCCCGCCCCACGCGGCGGCGACGAGGATGATCGCGAGGTTGGCGAAGAGCATCACCGTGATCGTCGGCACCCGCTCGAAGCTCACGATGTTGGGGAGGATGCGGATCGAGTCGGCGCCGAACGCGTAGCTCGGCGCCAGCACGCCGAGCGCCTCGAGCAGCGTCGGCGCGACCATGCCGATCCCGAGCCCGATCGCGACGAACGCCACGCGGCGCCGCTTCGACTCGGACATCGAGAACGACAGCATGTTCACCGCGATCGCCGTCGGGACCAGCACCAGCGGCCCGAAGCCCCGGCTCGCCACCGCGAGGCTGAGCGACGTCAGGATGAGGAGGCCGTACTGGCGCCGCGGCGTCACCACCTTCTCGCGCCCGCCGACGAACGCATACGCCCCCGCGAACAGCGTCACCACCATGAACAGCGCCAGCGTCCACGGATCGCGGAGCCCCATCCACATCAGCGCCGGCACGCAGAAGATCCAGCTCAGGTAGCAGTACGTACCGAGCTGGAAGCCGCGCTTCACCAGCTCGTTGGCGCCCTTCTCGAACTCGGCCTCGACCTGCGCGGGGACGTGGCGGGGCCGCTCGGAGAGCAGCCGGATCATCACGCGAAGCGCGCGCGGGTCCGCCGGATCGAGCGCCATGGCGCGGCCGATCTCCTTCATGGCCGCGGCGCGGTCCGCGAGCGCCGAGCCGTCGTCGACGGTCAGCGCGCGCTCGACGAGGGCGTCGGCGGCGGCGACGTGCTCGGCCGCGAGCTGCGCGCGCAGCTCGAGGTCGCGCTCGCCGTCGAGGTAGCGCTGGAGCGCCTGGTAGAGCTCGTGGGCGGTCCCGAACCGGTCCTCGGGGTCGTACGCGAGCGCGCGGGCGCAGATGGCGTCGAGCTCGGGCGGCACGTCACGGTCGGCGGCGCGGCGCGACGGCCGCGGATCGGGCGCATCGATGGTGGCCGCGGCGTGCT
>CAYMQR010000404.1:0-5105 GCA_964392195.1 uncultured bacterium
CGCGCCGTGCACCTCCTCGACACCACCCGCGCCACCGTCGAGCGCGTGGCGGCGCGCGTCGGCTACGCGGACGCCGCCGCGTTCCGCCGCAATTTCCGCAGCGAGCTCGGCGAGGCGCCGCGGGCGCGCCGCCGCGAAACGACCGAGCGCCCCGTGCGGCGGCGCCGATCGGGCTTGCGCTCGGGCGCCGCGAGCTAGAAGATCGGCCCGCAGCGTCGTTCCGGATCGCGCGCGGGCGGTCCACGGAGGCCTCGATGAACACGTCGGAGCACGGTTCTCGGATCTTGCAGGGCCTGGGGATCGCTATCGGGGTCGGCGGGCTCGCGGCCGCGGTGGTGTTCCCGGGGCAAGCCGAGCCCGCGCTCATGAACTCCGCCTATTCGCTCCTCATCCTCGGCGGCGTGTTGCTCTTCCTGCGTGGCCGCCCGCTCTCGTCCGTGGCGCCGAGCTCGCCGGGATCGCGCGGGCTGATCATCGCCGGGCTGGTGATCGGCGCGATCGCCGCGCTCGTGACCAACGGCGTGCTGATGCCGCCGAGCGCCGACTCCAAGGGCGTCTACGGGATCGGGGTGGGGTTGTTGCTCGTCGGCCTCGGCCTGGTCCACCGCGGCCGCGCCACCGCCGCCGGCAACCGGCAGGTGGCTGGCTACGTGGTGTTCGCCGCCGCCATCGGCGCCGCCAGCCTGCTCTTCTACAAGCGCGCTCAGGGGCTCTCGCTGCTCGCGCTGCCGATCGGCGCGGTGGGCGTGTGGGCCGCGCTCGCCCTCGCGCTGGGCAGCACCGGGACGCGCGGCGCCGCGTCGAGCGCGGGCTGAAGCGGGGTTCGCGCGCTTCCTGCGCGCTCGCGCCGCGCGGGAGCGGCGCCGGCCGCCTTGGGTAGCGTCACCCCCACGAGCGCTGCGGCGACCAGCGCCGCCGCCGCGCCGAAGGTCACGCGCAGCCCGCGGGCCAGCGCCTCGGGCGCGGCGCTCGCAGGGTCGTGGGAGCCGGTGGCGAGGGCGAAGATCGCGCCCATCACCGCGGTGCCGGTGACCAGCCCGAGGTTGCGGGACAGGTTGAGCATCCCCGCGACCCCGCCGCGCTCGAGGGAGCTCACGCCGCGCATCACCGCGGTGTTGTTGGCCGTCTGGAAGAGCGCGTAGCTCGCCGTCACCACCACGATCGGGACGACGAAGCCCGCCACGCCGAAGCGGGCGCCCGCCGCCGTGAGCGCCACGCTGCCCGTGGCGATGCCGGCCAGGCCCGCCGCGCTCGCGCGCCCGGTGCCGAAGCGATCGACGATCCGGCCCGCCGGCACCGCGCTCAGCGCCGCGACCGCCGGTCCCGCCGACATCACCACGCCCACCCACCTCGCCTCGAGGCCGAGCGCACCCGCCAGGTAGAACGGCCCGACGACCAGCGTCGCCATGAGCACCGTGGCGACCACCCCGCTCGCCGCGAGCCCCGCCCGCCGCGCCGGGTCGCCAAGCGCCGCGGTGCGCACGAGCGGCGTGGCGCTGCGCCGCTCGGTGACGACGAAGAGCGCCGCGCCGAGCGCGCTCGCCACGGCCAGCGCGGCGTTGGCCGCGCCCAGGTGGCCGCGCCCGAGGGTGGTGGCGAGGGCGTAGGCCGCGAGCGTCGCGGCGAGGAGCAGCGTGCGCGCCAGCTCGGAGGGGCCGGCGGACGCGCGCCGCGCCGTGGCGTCGGGGGGGAGCGCCGCGCGGGCGAGGGCGGCGCCCACCGCGCCGAGGGCTGCGCTGACCCCGAAGATCGAGCGCCAGCCCAGCGCGTGGATCAGCACGCCGCCCAGCGACGGGCCGAGCGCGGTGCCGACCGCGGATGTCGTGCCGAGCAGGCCCATCGCCCGGCCGGTAGCGGAGGTGGGAACGACCTCGGCCACCAGCGCCACCGCGAGCGCCATCATCGCCGCGGCGCCGAGCCCCTGGACCGCGCGCGCCGCGATCAGCGCACCGACGGTCGGCGCGAGCCCGCTCGCCGCGGAGGCGGTGGTGAAGGTGACGAGGCCGGCGATCAGAAGCCGGCGCCGTCCCAGCGCGTCGGCGAGCCGCCCGATCGCGACCACCGACGCCGTCACCGCGAGCAGGTAGGCGAGGACGATCCACTGCGCGGTCATGAACGGCGTGCCGAGCTCGCGGGCGAGAGTGGGCAGCGCCACGTTGGCCACGCTGGTGCCGAGCGAGGCGAGCAACGTGGCGAGGGCCAAGGCGGCGAGCGCGGCGCGCCGCGGGGGCGCGCTGGCGGCCGCTGCGTGGGTGGCGGGAGTGCGGTGCGGGCTCACGAGGGCCTCCGGGGAAGCCGCCGGGGCGGCGGCTCGGTTCGCGGCCCAACCTAGGGCGGTGGCGGAGCAGGCGGAAGACGCATCGAACGCACCTGATTCGTGCGTTTGACGCCATGTATCGACTCCGCTAGCGTCGCGCCGTGGCGACGCCCGACCTCAACCTGCTCCTCGCCCTCGAGGTGCTCCTCGAGGAGCAGAGCGTGGTGGCGGCGGCGCGCCGGCTGCACCTCAGCCCGTCGGCGATGAGCCGCGCCCTCGCGCGGCGGCGGGCGGCGACCGGTGATCCGCTCCTCGCCCGCGCCGGACGCAAGCTGGTGGCGACGCCGCGCGCCCTCGAGCTACGCGAGCGGGTCGGGCCGCTGGTGCGCGACGCCGAGAGCGTGCTGCGCCCGGCGCGCGAGGTCGACCTGCGCGGGCTCGAGCGGACCTTCACGCTGCGCACCAGCGAGGGCTTCGTGGAGACGTTCGGGCCCGCGCTCCTCGAGCGCGTGCGCCGCGACGCGCCAGGAGTGCGGCTTCGCTTCGTTCCGAAGCCCGACAAGGCGAGCGACCCGCTGCGCGAAGGGAGCGTCGACCTCGAGACCGGCGTGGTCGGGAAGGCGACCGGCCCGGAGACGATGGTGCAGGCGCTGTTCCGCGACCGCTTCAAAGGCGTGGCCCGCGACGGCCACCCGATCCTGCGCGGGCGCATGACGCCCGCTCGCTACGCCGCCGCGCGCCACGTGGGCGTGTCGCGTTCCGCGCGTGATCCCGGCCCGATCGAGCGCGCCCTCGAGCCGCTCGGCCTCACCCGCGAGCTGGCGGTCGAGGTGGGCGGCTATTCGTCGGCGCTGGCGCTGGCGCGCGCCACCGAGCTGGTCGCCACCGTGCCCGAGCGCCACACCGAGGGGCTGCGCGCCGGGATGCGGACCTTCGCGTTGCCGTTCGCGCTGCTCGAGATCACGGTCTCGCTGCTCTGGCATCCTCGGCTCGGCGCCGATCCCGCGCACCGCTGGCTACGCGGCTGCGTCCACGAGGTGTGCGCCGACCGCGGCCCGGCGCGGCGCGCGCGCGCCGCTCAGTAGACGCCCGGCACGATGTGCCAGCGCACCAGCTTGCGGTAGGCCTTCCAGTCGTCGCCGTACTTGGCGGCGCAGTGGCGGTCGTCGCGCCAGTCGCGATGGACGAGCAGGATCACGAACGCCAGGAAGTACGCGTAGCCGAAGAACGTGTTGAGCCCGACCGTCAGCCCCATCGCCAGCGAGATCATCAGGTCGCCCAGGTAATTGGCGTGGCTCGCGACACCCCACCAGCCGCTGGTCAGCAGCTTGGTGCCGTGGGCGGTCTGGATGAACGTGGGCTCCTTGCCCCAGATGCGGGTGCCGGGATCGCGCCGGAAGCGGTGCTTCTGGATGTTGCACTGGCGGAAGATCACGTAGCCCGTCACGCCGATCACCAGCGTGAGCGCCGCGCCCCACCCGGGCAGCGAGTAGGGGTGGCTCGCGAGCCAGATCGCCGCCAGCGGGTAGAAGAACGGCACGTAGATCAGGCTGCCCCAGCACAGCATCCAGCCGAACGGCTCGTGGACGATGTCCCAGGTGGTGAGGATCGCGTCCTCGTGGACGTAGTAGTCGGCGATGTAGAGGAAGATGAAGAAGCACGCGAGCACCATCGCGTTGGTGACGGTGCCGAAGGCATGGTGCTGGTGCACCGCGCACGACAGCGAGATCACCACCCAGAACGTGAGCCCGGGGCGTGACTCGCAGAAGAACTTCCAGTCGAAGGGGCCGTTCCGCGGGTTGCGCGCGGCGCCCAGGAAGAAGGCCTCGAGCGGGTTGAGCTCGCGCTCCGCGGCGGTCGCCTGGCGGCGTCCGAGCAGGTACACGTAGAGGCAGAGCGCCAGCACCACGAAGTTCGCGGTGCCGAGGATCGTGCCGAGGTGGGTGTAGATCCAGTCGCCGGGGAGGATCCCGGTGACGTGTAGCCCCGCCCACAGCGCGAGCGTGATCGCGAACGAGCGCAGCCCGTTCAGCGTGTAGGGAAGCCGCGATCCGTCGGGCAGCGGCTGGCCGTACTCGAGCTTGCCGGGCAGGAACCGGCAAAGCGCGGCCTGCAGCGCGAGCCAGCAAACGTAGAACGCGGCGCCCTTCCAGCTCGGCCCCTGGACGTGCGACCAGAAGCCGCCGCTCGGCCACGTCAGCGTGCCGTCGAAGCGCATGACCGAGATCAGCCCGTACCACACCCACACGGGTAGGCCGACCATCAGCGCGACGAAGACCGCCATGTTGAAGAGCCGCACGGCGGGGCTGGGTTTCGGTCCGGTCACGGGGTTCCTCGCGGGCTGGGGGCGTCGGGGGAGGGTGGGCTCAGGTCGGCGCTCGTGGGTGCAAGCGCGCGCCGAGCGTGGGCCGGGCGTGGGCCGGGCGTGGGCCGGGCGTGGGCCGGGCGCGACTATATGCAACGTCACGATCCGTAGCGACCGCGCTCGTCGCCCGCACCGGAGCAGCGAGCGCGACACCGAACCCCGGATGAGGAACGCCCCTCCCCGCGAACGACGGCGGGGAGGGGCGCGGTGTCGTTCGGGCCGCAAGGGCCCGGCGACGATCACTTCCGGGCGATGTCGAAACGGTCGAGCTCGGTCACCTTCGTCCACGCCTTCACGAAGTCCTGGACGAAGCGCTCCCGGCCGTCGGCCTGGGCGTAGACCTCGGCGACGGCGCGCAGCTCGGCGTTCGAGCCGAAGATCAGGTCCACCGGCGTGGCGGTCCACTTGGCGGCGCCGCTCTTGCGGTCGCGGCCCTCGTAGAGCCCGTCGGTCTTGGCCTTCGACCAGACGGTGCCCATGTCG
>CAYMQR010000405.1:0-5085 GCA_964392195.1 uncultured bacterium
AGCACGTCGAGGAAGTTGCCGCTGTCGCACTTGCTGCCGTCGCTGACGAAGATCTCGTCGGCGGCGACCTCGGCGCCACGAGCGCGAAAGTCGCGCTCGGCGATCTTCTCGCGCAGGAAGTCGTAGCCCTGCTCGGGGCCGTAGCCGCGAAAGGTCTCGCGACGGGTCATCTCGTCCACCGCGGCGTGCATGGCCGCGGCGATCGCGGGCGGCATCGGCTCCGTGACGTCGCCGATGCCGAGGCGGATCACCTTCGCGTCGGGGTGGGCCGCCTCGAAGGCGCGCACCCGGCGCCCGATCTCGGGAAAGAGGTAGCCGGCCTTGAGCTTCAGGTAGTGGTCGTTGATGCGAGCCAAGGGTTCCTCCGACGGGTCCGGTGCGGTCGAGGGATTTAGCCGACCCGGAGGAGTCCCTCCAAGCTCGCGCGCGCGTGAGCGGCGCGCTCCCGCCGCGCGGCCTCAGGCCCGGCGCGGCTTGCGGGCTGCGCCGCGACGCGGGGGGCGCTTCCTGGCCCGTTTACGCAGCCGGGCCGGGACCGCGCCGAGCTCGGCCGGCCAGAAGTGAGCGACCGGATCGGCCATCAGCCGCCGGAACGTGCCGCCGAGGCGGCCTCCCTGGAAGCCGTCGATGAAGCGGTGATCGAAGGTGGCCGTGATGCGCATGATCGGCCGCACCACCACTCGCCCGTCGATCGCGACCGGGCGGTCCTCGACCCGCCCGAGCGCGACCAGCATCGTGACGCCGCTGAACGGCGGGATCGGGCCGAACGCCTCGCTGATGCCCAGCATCCCGACGCTCGTCACCATGCCGCTGCCGAACGGATCGCGCGGCACGCCGAGCCTCGTCAGGTCGAGGTTGAGCTGGTACTCGAGGAAGACCGTGAGCCGCAGCACCGGTCCCAGCAGCGCGGGCGGCAGCAGGTCGAAGAGCTTCTTGGTCCGCTCCAGGAACGGGTCCTGGCGCTTGCGGATCGTACGGGCGCCGGCGCGGATCTCGCGCGCGATCTCGACCACCGACTTCCGGTCGGCGTTGCGGACCATGGTCTCCGACAGGTCGATCGCCTGGTCGTGACGCCGCTCGCCGGGGCCGTCCGGCTCCATCGCCACCAGCACCGACAGGTCGACCGTGTCGCGCAGGAAGATCCGCCCGCCGCGGATCATGCCGTTGCACTCGGGGTGTTTCCCGAGCGTGTCGGCGAGGGCCTTCACCACCAGGTGCGTTACCGTCACGTGCTCTCCGGAGCGCTCGGAGAGAACGGACAGCAACGGCAAGGCGTCGCTCATGTCGACGTCGATGGTGCCGTAGATCGTCGGGTCGTCGGGCGCCGACCACGCGACCGCCGCCATCTTGCGCCAGCTCGACAACCGATCCAGGTAATGCCCGTGGACGTTCGTCGACATACCGCCTCCCTCGCGGTGGGGGCGCGTCACCGGCGGGCGAGCGGTCCTGCGATGCGCTCCCCCGACGCGCCGTGGTCCGGGGTTTCGGATTCGCAAACCGCGGGCCAGCTGCGCGCGGCGCGTGGCCGCCGGCGGCCTCGACCCCGGTAGACTCGGTCCTCGCCTCGCTCGGCCCGTCACCGGAGGTCTCGTTGAGCGCCCTCGATCACCGCTCGTCGTGCGGCCACTTCCCCCGCCGCGACCGCACCGACGCCCACTGGGCCGCACGCCTCGCCACGATCCCGGCGCTGCCCGCTCCGGGCGCGCGCACCCCGGTGAAGCGGTGGTCGTTCCACCTGCCGATGCGCGACGGCAACCGCATCGCGCTCGACGTTCACGTGCCGGCGGCGCTGGAGAGCAGCGGGGCCCGGCTACCGACGATGCTCCGCCAGACCCGGTACTACCGCTCGCTCGGCTTCACGCCGCGCGGACTGCGCTGGATCTCGCCCGACCTCCTCGAAGGCGAGGCGACGACGCGCGCGCGCTTCCTCGAGGCCGGCTACGCGTGGGTGGACGTGGACGCTCGGGGGTCGGGTGCCTCGTACGGCGTGCGACCCCACCCTTGGTCGCGTGACGAGGTCGCCGACGGCGGCGAGGTGGTGAGCTGGATCGTCGCCCAGCCGTGGTCGAACGGCCGGGTGGGCTCGACCGGTGTCTCCTACGAGGGGACCACGGCCGAGTTCCTCGGCACGCTCGGGCACCCGGCGGTGCGCGCGATCGCGCCGCGGTTCTCGCTCTACGACGTCTACACGGACATCGCCTTCCCGGGCGGGCTGCAGCTCGCGTGGTTCACCCGCAACTGGTCGCGCTACAACCGTTCGCTCGACGGCGGCCGCTTCGACGACGCGCTCGGCGGGACCCTCAGGCTCTTCGCCCACGCCGTGCGGGACTCGGCCGCCATCGCGGATTGGGCGCGGCGCCTCGCGGCCCTCGTGGACACGGACCTCGCCGAGGCCGTGCTGCGCGCCCTCGCGCGGCGGCTGATCACGGGCGTCCGACCCGTCGACGCCGACGCCGACCGCCAGCTCCTCGCCGCGGCGATCGCGAGCCACGCCGGGAACCACGACCCGCACGCCGACGCCCTCACCCTCACCTACCGCGACGACGCCCCGCCCGGCCGGCCCGCCTTCACTCCCGACGCCTTCAGCCCTCACTCGTCCGTGACCGCGGCGCGGTCCGCGGGGATCCCGATCGCGAGCATCAGCGGCTGGCACGATTCGGCTTACCCGCACTCGGCGGTGAAGCGCTTCCGCGCGGTGGGGACGCCTGGTTCCAGGTTGATCCTCGGCCCCTGGGAGCACGGCGGCGCGCTTCACACGAGCCCTCGGGGCGCCACCCGGGTCACGAGCTTCGACGCGGTCGGTGAGCTGCTGCGGTTCTTCGACCTCCACCTGCGGGGCATCGACGACGGCATCGGCGGCGAGCCGCCGGTCCACTACTTCCTGATGGGCGAGGAGCGCTGGCGCGCGGCACCGAGCTGGCCGCCCCCCGAGGCGGTGGAGACGCGGCTCTTCCTGGGCGACGAGCGCACGTTGCTCGAGGACGCGCCGCCGTCGCTCGACCGGCACGACGTGTACCGCGTCGACGCGACGGCCGGGACCGGAGCCCGTGCCCGCTGGGACAGCTTGATCGGGTTCCACCACACCATCGATTACCCGGACCGCGCGAGCGCCGACCGGAAGCTCCTGACCTACGACTCCGCGCCGCTCGCGCGCGCCGTCGCGATCGCGGGACACCCGCTGGTGACGCTGTGGACCGCCTCCAGCGCGCCCGACGCCGCGGTGTTCGCGTATCTCGAGGACGTCGACGAGCGCGGGCAGGTCACCTACGTGACCGAGGGCCTGCTGCGCGCGCTGCACCGCCGCACCGTGGACGAGGCGCCGCCCTACCCGATGGCCAGCCCCTACCGGACGTTCCGGCGCGAGCATGGCGCGGCGGCGCGGCCGGGCGAGCCGATGGAGCTGGTGTTCGAGCTGCTGCCGGTCGCGTACCGGTTCGAAGGCGGGCACTCGATCCGCCTCGCCATCGCGGGCGCCGACGCCGACCACTTCGCGCCGTTGGCCGGCGCGCCGCCCGAGCTCCACGTGCTGCGCGGTCCCCGCTTTCCCTCCGCGCTCACGCTGCCGGTCCTGCCCGGCGCGTGACCCGCGCTTCGCGCGTGGACCTTGAAGTCGCCGCGCGTGGCGCGCTACTGTGCCTCGGATCGAATGGAACGGTGTTCCATATGCCGGAACGAGAGACGACGTCGCCCGGAACCGTCGAGAAAGCCCTCGACCTGCTCGCCCACCTCGAAGACCAGCGGTCGCCGTGCGGCGTCTCCGAGATCGGCCGCGCCCTGGGCATGCCCAAGGCGAGCGTGCACCGGCTGCTCGCCAGCCTCGGCAGCCGCGGCTACGTCGAGCGCAGCGAGGACGGCCGTTACCGTCTCGGCTTCCGGCTGGTTCGGCTGGGGCTCGCGGTGCTGGCGCGCGAGCCGCTCGTTGAGGCCGCGAGGCCGGTCCTCGAAGCGGCCGCCCGGGAGGCGGGCGAGACGTTCTTCCTCGCCACCCTGCGCGACGGCGCGGTCGTGGTGCTCGACAAGGCCGAGGGCACCGGCATGTTGCGCGCCGCACCCCGCATCGGCGAGAGCGCGCCCCTTCACGCGACCGCCGTCGGCAAGCTCTTCCTGGCGCTCGCCCCGGCCCGGGTGCCCATGCCGGCAGGGCCGCTCAAGCGCTACACGCCACGCACCCTGGTCAGTGCGCCAGCGCTCGCCCGCGCCACGGCCGAGGTGGCGCGGCGCGGATGGGCCGAGAGCCGCGAGGAGTGGCTGCCGGGGCTGAGCTTCGTCGCCGCGCCGGTGCGCGTCGGCGGCGAGCTGCTCGCCGCGGTCGCCGCAGCGGTACCCGCGACCCGCTTCGCGGGAGCGGCCAAGCACGAGATCCTCCAGGTGACACTGGATGCCGCGCGCGCGATCGCCGCGCGCCTCGAAGGGAGCGCTCGATGAAGGTGTGGCTGGACGGCCGAGTCATGGACGCCGCGGAGGCGCGGATCCCGGTGATCGACCACGGGTTCCTGTACGGCGACGGGGTGTTCGAGGGGATCCGGGTCTACTCGCGCCGGGTGTTCCGCCTCGAGCGCCACATGGAGCGCCTCGCCACGTCGGCACGCAGCATCGGCCTCGAGCTGCCGGGCGGGCTCGACGCGATGCGCGCGGTCGTGCTCGACACCGTCCGCGCCTTCGGCGCCGACGAGTGCTACGTGAGGCTGATCGTGAGCCGCGGGGATGGCCCGCTCGGGGTCGATCCGCTGCTCTGCCCGACGCCGCGGGTGGTGTGCCTGGTCGACCAGGTGCAGCTCTACTCGGCCGAGAAGCTCGCGAAGGGGCTCGACCTGGTCACCGCGAGCGTCCGGCGTCCCGCGCCCGACGTCCTCGACCCGCGGGTCAAGAGCCTCAACTACCTGAACAGCGTCCTCGCCAAGCGCGAGGCGAAGCTGCGCGGCGCCGACGAGGCGCTGATCCTCAACCACGCGGGGCAGATCGCGGAGGCGAGCGTCGCCAACGTGTTCCTCGGGAAGCGCGGAGCGCTGCTCACGCCGCCAGCCACCGACGCCGCGCTCGAGGGCGTGACCCCCTCCACCGTGCTCGCGCTGGCCGGGTCGCTCG
>CAYMQR010000406.1:0-5076 GCA_964392195.1 uncultured bacterium
CTCCTCGACCGTGATCACGCCTTCCTTGCCGACCTTCTCCATCGCCTCGGCGATGATGTCGCCGATCATCTTGTCGTTGTTCGCCGAGATGGCGCCGACCTGGGCGATCTCCTTCTTGTCCTTGGTCTCCTTCGACATCGACTTCAGGTTCTCGATCACGGCCTCGACGGCCTTCTCGATGCCGCGCTTGATCTCCATCGGGTCGTTGCCGGCCGCGACCAGCTTGTGACCCTCGCGGTAGATCGCCTGCGCGAGAACCGTCGCCGTGGTGGTGCCGTCACCGGCCACGTCCGAGGTCTTGCTGGCGACCTCGCGCACCATCTTGGCGCCCATGTTCTCGAACTTGTCCTCGAGCTCGATCTCCTTCGCCACCGTCACGCCGTCCTTGGTGACCGTGGGCGAGCCGAAGCTCTTCTCGAGGATGACGTTGCGGCCCTGCGGACCGAGCGTGGCACCGACCGCGCTGGCGAGGACGTTGACGCCGCGCAGGATCGCGTCCCGCGCCGGCTCGTGGAACCGGAATTGCTTAGCTGCCATTTGACTCTCCTTGGTTGGCGTTCGTTGTCGGGACGCGGTCTCAGGCCTCGATCACACCCAGGACGTCTTCCTCACGCATGATGAGGATTTCCTGGCCGTCGATCTTGACCTCGGTGCCCGCGTACTTGCTGAACAGGATCTTGTCGCCCTTCTTGACGTCGAGCGGCACGACCTTGCCGTCGTCGGCGACCTTGCCCTTGCCGACGGCCACCACTTCGCCCTCCTGCGGCTTCTCCTTGGCGGTGTCGGGGATGATGATGCCGCCCTTGGTGGTGGTGTCCTTCTCGAGGCGCTTCACGAGAAGACGATCCTGCAGCGGTCGGATGTTCAAGCCCATGTCTTTTCCTCCTCCTTGGCTTCTGATGGACGTTCCGTGTGGGTCGAGCGCCGGGAAGCGACGTAGTGCTCCGCGACCGGCGGGTGGTACTTGGGATCAGCCGGAGATCGGCGACCTGGGCGGCGCACCGCCGCCCGTGTGACTCCTTGGTGATGTCGAGGGCCCTTCTTCGCGACCGACGCTCGCGCGCCGGTGGAGCCGGGCGTTGGAACCGACCGGGCCCGCCCCGTGCGGCCGTGGTCGAATCCCGCAAACGGGCGGCAATCTAAGGTCGCCCCCCGGTCGTGTCAAGGACCGAGCGGTTTTTTTCGATCTAATAATTTCAATGGGTTGCGATGCCTTTTTAGCAGCCGACCCACGAGACTGCTAAGAACCACCCGGGGGTCGTCCGCGTGGCCCGGGCTGCCGCGACGGGGGCGGCGGGCGAGGAGCGGACACCGCCCTGCTCCGCCGCGAGGGCGCGCGCCCGGCGAGCTGCCGGTCGAGGTCCGCGACGCATGCCTGCTCGTCGAACACCGACCGCGGTGAGATCCCGGCCGCCCGGCTCACCGCGGCATGGGCCGGCGTGGCCGAACCACGGTCGGATTCCGCCACGTGCGACGAGCGCGCCGGGGGATGCGGCGATAACCGGCTGACGAGATTGGGATTTCCCGACAGGCCGGGGGCTTCCCTACCCACCCGGTGGTCGTCCGTCGGCCGCCACGCTCGGGGAACCGGACCCCGCGCGGGCGATCGCGTCAGTCCGCGTCGATCTCGATCGCGGTGGCGCGCCCCGACCCGATCTCGAGCACCGGAAACCGCACGATCGTCCGACCGTAGCGGTTGACCTCGGCGGTGGCGGCCACCGGCGCGCCGTCGACGGCCGCGGATCGGAACGTGCCGTCGATCGGGACGGCGAGGGCCAGCTCGAAGGCGGCACCATCGCTGGTCAGCACCAGGTCGCGGCCCGAGGTACCTCGCCGCCGCACCTCGAGGTCGAACCGGCCTTCCCCGAACGAGAGCCCGCGCCACGCGTGGTGGTCCCACTCGGGCGGCAAGTGGGGTGCGAGCTTCGCCTGCCCCTTGGCCACGTCGGCGTCGTAGCCGGTGAGGTGGGTCAGCAGCGCGTGACCGACGATCCCGGCCTCCCAGCTCCGGTAGCGCGCCGAGACGTCGCCGACGAAGCCGAACGGCTCGCGGATCACCTGGAGATGGGTGAAGTCGTCGACGATCACCGCCTCCTCGGTGAAGCCGGTGGGCGTCGGGACGTCGCGCCAGCGCCGGAAGGTCTCGTCGGCCACCGGGTGGAACATGAGGTCGGCGTTCACCAGCCAGTAGCCTTGCGCCATGCCGGTCTGGACGCCCAGCTCGACCCTCGGGAAGAGCAGCTTGTACGCGGCGGGGAGCCGCGAGACGATGGTGCCGTCGGGCCGGCCGAGCTCGCTCAGCATCGACTCGAAGTTGGCCACCACCTTCGGATCGCTCGGTTCCATCACCTCGAGCCAGAGCGGCATCGTGCTCACGTCCTCGTAGAGCCGCAGGTCGGGCACGCGCGTGGCGGTGCTCGCCTCGATCGCGTAGTAGCCGCGATCGGGCATCCAGAACACCTCGTCGAGGCACCGGGCCACGTCGGCCGCGCGCTGCGAGAAGTGCGCGGCGTCGGCCGCGCGACCGGTGCGCGTGGCGAGGTCGGCCAGGTACCGGGCCGCGCGGATCATCGCGTACGAGGAGTAGGCCGAGAGCGTCGATTCGTCGGGCTCGGCGAGCGCGTTCTGGCCGAACGTCGCCTGCTTCACGTCCTCGAAGGTCTCGTCGCCCGAGTAGTACTGGAGGCAGCCGTCCACGAACTGCTGGCCGTCGAGGGCGTGGGCGAGCATCTCGAAGCGCGCCGAGGGCCGCTCCACGTCCGCGGTGGCGCGCTCGTATTGCTCGTATTCGAGCACCACGAAGCTCGGTCCCTCGGCGCGTGTATGTCCGGAGTAGGTCGGCAGGCTTCGCCAGTCGGGAGGCGGCGGCAGGTCCGAGAGGTCGTCGTCGGCCGGCAGCGCGTTCGCGAGATCGCCGTTTCGGACCGCGATCCCGTACTGGTAGTCGAGCATGTCGCGGAAGTCGTCCGCGAGCCCGACGCGCGGATAGAAGATCGACGGGCCATGGGTGTCGCGCAGCCAGGTGTAGGCGTACTGGCTCATCTGGCTGAGGGCGCCGGTCGCGGCCTGGTTCACCTTGATCGCCAGCACCAGCGCGTCGAAGAGGTCGCCGAAGGCGGGATCCGGCGACTCCACCCGCGCGGCCCGCGCGAACCAGCCCGTCCACCACCCGAGCGTCGCGTCGAGCAGCCGGTCGACGCCGGCGGACGCGACCGCGTCGAACACCGGCTCGGGCGAGGACACATCGGTGGTGAAGACCAGCGCCGTCGGCACCACGCGCTCCTCGCCCGGCGCCAGCGTGCCGAGCGGGATCGTGAAGCCGTTGTCGCCAGCGCCGGTGGTCTCGACCGCCTCGATCGGGCGGACGTGAAGGTGACGGCCCGAGGTGTCGTTCTCCACCAGGCCACGCCCGTCGTAGCGCGCGAGGGTTCCGCCGAGCTCGAGGCCGACGTCCGCGATCGGCCGCGCCGATCGGTTCGCCACGACCCACATGCCCACCAGCGCGTCCTCGACCCGCTCGTCCTCCGCGCCCCGCGGCGCGAACGCCACCAGCGTCCACTCCAGCTCGTCGTCGCGGGCCTCGGCGATCGCGACCGGCGTTCGCCGGACGTACGAGAGCGACTCGTGGAGAGGCTCCCGGCGCGCACCCTCGGCGACGAGGTGGGGCGTCTGATCGCTGAACCACTTGAACGGGCGGTGGTAGGTGGGCCCGCCGAGGTTGTGCCAGGTCGCCAGCGGATAGCCGTCGCCGAGCAGGCCGAAGACCTTGCCGTTGCCGACGCCCACCGGACCGAGCGCGCGCACGTCGGGCCGGGCGGCCGACTCCACGTCCATGCGCCACGTGCTGCGGTCCGCGAGCGCCGCGTGGGCGTCGAGCCAGGACGTCGACCCGGCCGCGTGTCCTCCGCCACCGTCGCTGCAGCCGAGGAGTGACACCCACGCCAGCGCGACGATCAGCACCCCGCGGCGGCCCATGTTGCGATCATAGCGCTCGACGACACCAACATCGGCCTTGATTCGTCCCCGCCGGCGCGTGTAATCGGGAGCGAGCTCGCCACGCGACCATGACGCACCCCGACGACAACCCCGCGCGCCAGCGTTTCGCGGTCCGACGCCGCGAGTTCCTGCGCGCGATCGGCGCGGGCGGGGCGGCGGCGCTCGCGGCGACCACCGGTCTCCCCGGTTGCGGCGGCTCCGGCTCCGCCACCCGGCGCCACTTCTCGACCGCCCAGCGCACGACCCTCGAGGCCCTCGCGGAGGCGCTGATCCCGGAGGACGAGACCGTCGGCGCTCTCGGCGCCGGCGCCGTCGAGTACGTCGACCGGTGGCTGGCGGCCTTCGACCACCCGGTGCCCGAGATCTTCCGCGGCGGCCCTTACAGCGGCCGCATCCCGTATCCCGACCCCGAGACCGGCGACGCCAGCGGCGATTACCCGCCCGACGATTTCCGCGACGTCCTCGAGCCGACGCGCCTCCAGGAGGCCGCCTTCCGGATCGAGTTCTTCGGCTCGGATGCGGTTCCGAACGGCAGCGTCAACGAAGGCATCGTGCCCGGCACTCCGGGCTGGCTCGCGCTCTACCGGGATGGCCTGGCCCAGCTCGACGAGCTCGCTCGGCAGGCGGGGCTCGCCAGCTACTCCGACGGCACCCCCGAGCAGCGCCTCGACTTCTTCGACCGGACCCCCAAGCTCTTCCGGGACGCGGTCCTCGACCACCTCTGCGAGGGCATGTTCTGCGCCCCCGAATACGGCGGCAACCGCGATCAGGTGGCGTGGCGCGCTTACCACTACGACGGCGACAGCCAGCCGCTCGGTCACACGCTGTTCGATCCGGCCACGGGTGAGCCGCGCGATCGTCCCGACCAGCCCTGCCAGACGCTGGACCCCAACCTGCCCAACGACGGCTTCGAGAAGGACATCGTCGGGGTACTCACGATCATCACGCTCGCCCAAGGCGGGAAGCGGTTCTATTGATGGCGGTTCGTCGATGACGATCGCGCGCACTCCGTCTGTTTCTCGGGGGTCTGTTCCAGCCCCCCGCCCGCCGGGAGTCGATCCCGGCGGGTCCCACCCCCGG
>CAYMQR010000407.1:0-5076 GCA_964392195.1 uncultured bacterium
CTCTACCACGCGGCCGAGCTCCTCGCCGGCCAGCTCTACCCCGACGAGGTCTTCGGCGACGCGGGCATGACCGGGCGCGAGCACGTCGCCCACGCCACCGAACTGCTCGACCGCTGGCTCGACACCCGCGGGCGCTTCGGGTTCTCGGAGTGGCACTCGAACGTGTACTGGGTCGAGGACATCGGCGGGCTCGCGAACCTCGCCGAGCTCGCCGAGGACGACTCGATCCGCACCCGCGCCGCGATGCTGCTCGACTCGATGGCGTTCACGCTCGCCGCCAACACCTACCAGGGCTTCTTCGCCACCACCCACGGCCGCACCTACGACAACAAGCTGCTCGGCGGGCTGGTCGACTCGACCCGCGAGGCGGCGTACGTGATGCTCGGCCTCGCCGCGCCGGCGTCGATCGACGAGCTCGACGCCGGCGACTTCGCCGCCACCGAGCTCGCCACCAGCGACCGCTACGCCGTACCCGCGATCCTCGAGGCGATCGCCGACGAGACCCGCGCGTCGTTCGAGCACCAGAGCCGCGACAGCATCACCCTCGAGGAGGGCCCCGGCTACGGCATCGGCTACCAGGACCTGCGCGACGTGATGTTCTGGTGGGGGCTCACGGGTTACGTGGCGCCGCCCGTGATCGAGGGCAGCTTCCAGCTCATCGACACCTACGACCTGTGGCACGGCGGCCCGCCGTGGGACGGGCTCGGCATATTGAAGCCGTTCGTCGGCAGCCCGCTCCTCGAGGACGTCGCGAGCGCGCTCGCGCCGATGAGCCGCGGGCTGGTGCTCGAGAACGCCAACACCTACACGTTCCGCACGCCTCACTATCAGCTCTCGGGCGCGCAGGACTGGAAGCCGGGGAGCTGGACCGGCCAGGTCCACGTCTGGCAGGCCACCCTCGACTCCCAGGCGTACGTGTTCACCACCTACCCGGGCGGCTCCGAGGGCGGCTACGCGGCGGGAGCCTGGACCGGCGGGTTCGTGCCGCGCGCCACGTTCCACCGCAACGTCGGCGTGATCCAGTACCGCCGCCCCGAGATCCCGATCCTCGACCAGGTCTACTTCAGCGACTTCTCGCACGCGTACTTCCGGCGCGCGTCGTTCGACGAGGTCGTGGAGAAGGGCGGCTGGGTGATCGGCCGCAAGGGCTCGGGCTACGTCGCGCTCCACTCCCAGCACCCGACGCGCTGGGCCGAGGACGTCGACTTCGAGCTGATCGCCGACGCCAGGGAGAACGTGTGGCTGGTCGAGCTCGGCGACGCCGAGTCCGCGGGCACGTTCGTCGACTTCGTCGCCGCCATCACGGCCGCGCGCGTCTCGATCGGCGACACCGTGAGCTACGACTCGCCGAGCGTCGGCCGCGTCGAGGTGGGCTGGAGCGGTCCGATGACCGTGGCCGGGGCCACCGTCGACACCGGCCCCTACCCGCGGTGGCGGAACGCCTACGCCACCACGCCGTTCGGCGAGCCTAGAGCGGTGATCGAGCGCGGCGGCGAGCAGCTGATCCTCGACTTCGCGAAGCCCGAGCGGCGCGTCGTGGGCCACGCCTCCGGATGAGCCGCTCGCGCGCGGCGCCGGCCGCGGGATCGGCGGACGTCGCGTGGTTCCACATCGAGTAGCGGTCGGATAGAACGCCGACAGCACGCGCGTTCCGCGAGGCACTCCATGACCTACGTGCTCATCCACGGCGGCGGTTCGAGCGGGCGCTTCTGGAACCGGCTGCTCCCGCTGCTCGACCGCCCCGCCCTCGCCGTCGACCTGCCGGGCCGTAACGCCAAGCCCGCCGATCTGGCGACGCTCTCGATCGAGGACGAGGTGGCGTCGGTGGCCGCCGACGTACTGGCCGCGCGCATCGAGGGGCCGATCGTGGTGGTCGCCCACTCGAGCGGCGGCCTCATCGTGCCGGGCCTCGTCGAGACGCTGGAGCGCGCCGGGTTGCGGGTAGCGCACGTCGTCCTCAACGCCGCGCTGATCCCGCCCGAGGGCGGCGCGGGGATCGACTGCATGCGGCCGAAACATCGCGACGGACTGGTGTTCGCGGTGCAGGCGGCGCGCGAGAGCGGCACCGTCATCACCTTGCCCGGCGCGCCCGACGACCCCGAGCAGTACCGCACGGTCTATGGCGGCGACCCCCTCGACGACGAGGTGCTCGCGTTCCTCACCGATGCCGCGGTCTCGGTGCCCGACACCGTGCACCACTACTTCCAGCCGGTGTTCTGGTCGAAGGCCGCGCACGTGCCCGTGACGTACGTGCTCACCGAGCGCGACCGGCCGGTGGCACCCGCGATGCAGGAAGAGATGATCCGCCGGCTGCCGGTCGCGCCCACGGTGGTGCGGCTCGGTACCGGGCACGTGCCCGCCGTCACCGCGCCCGGCGAGCTCGCCGCGATCCTGGCCGCGCTCGCCCCGCCGTGACGCGTCGCGTCCGTTGCCCCGCGCAGGACGGCGGGCGGATACTCGGGCTGCCGTGCCGTCGCGCGGCGAGCCGAGGGAGGTGGTGCCGATGAGACGACGAACACTCGCTCTCGTGATGGGGATGTCGCTCGCGCAGGCCGCCCACGCCGGCGACCCGATCGGGCACGTCAAGACTCGCTCCGGTGACGCTCGCATCGTCCGTGCCGGCGCGCCGCTCCAGGCCGAGCTCGGCCTCGCCGTCGAGGTCGGCGACGTGCTCGCGACCGGAGCCGACGGCTCGCTGGGCGTCACGCTGCGCGACAACACCCTGGTGTCGATCGGACCCGCGACCGAGTACAGCCTCGACCAGTTCGAGTTCGAGCCGGCGCAGCAGAAGCTCGGCTTCGCCAGCAAGCTCTCCAAGGGAACGCTGCAGTTCGTCTCGGGCACGATCGCGAAGCTCGCCCCCGAGTCGGTCAAGGTCGGGACGCCGACGGGGACGCTCGGCGTGCGCGGCACGCGGTTCGTGGTGAAGGTGAGCGAATGAGGCGGGTGCGCCTCGTCGCGGGCGGGCTCGTCGCGGCCTTGGCGGTGCTCGTCACGGGCTGCGCTCACAAGAACTACGTGGTGCTCCTCGACGACGGCTCGGGGCGGCCCTCGGCGGTGGTCGTCACCACCGCCGGCGGCACCCAGGAGATCACCGAGACCTGGCACGGCTGCGAGATCGAGCCGGGTGACGTGGCCCCGGGAGCGCCGTTCGTCGTCGAGGAGGCCGAGGTGCGGCGCGAGTTCGGCGCGGCGATCGACGCCCAGCCGCCTCCACCGGTCCACTTCACGCTCTACTTCGAGAGCGACGGCACCAAGCTCACGGCCGAGTCCGAGGCCGAGCTCCCCCGCGTCCTCGAGGCGATCCGTTCCCGCCCGACCGCCGACGCGAGCGCCATCGGCCACGCCGACCGGATGGGCGACGACGCCTACAACGACCGCCTGGCACGACGGCGGGCCGAGGCGATCCGCGAGCGGCTCGTGGCCATGGGCGTCGCACCCGCGCTCGTCGAGGCGACCTCGCACGGCGAGAACGACCCGCTGGTCAAGACCCCGGACGGGACCGCCGAGCCCCGCAACCGCCGCGTCGAGGTGATCGTCCGCTAGCGGCCGCGTCGGCGCGGACGTCACTTGCCGGCGAGGCGCACGGTGTCGCCGCTCTCGCCGCGTTCCAGCCGCGCGAGGTGGAACCTCGCCAGCCCGTCGCCAGGCGCGCGCTCGCACGCCTCCCGGAACGCCGCCAGCGCTCTCGGGTCCTCCGCGACGAGGAGCGCGAACGCCTCGCCGTACGCGGCCACCGCGGCGGCGTCGGCGGCGCTCGCGGCGAGGGGCTCGAACGTCTCGATCGCGTCGCTCTTGCCCTTGAGCACCAGGCGGCCCACCGGCCGTCCGCGGAAGTCCGCGACGTGGCGGGCGACCTCGCCGCTCACGCACATGCGGGTGCCGAGCTGCTTGTTCACGGACTCGAGCCGCGACGCGGTGTTGATGGCGTCGCCGAGGGCGCGGTAGTCGAGCATCGTCGAGCCGCCGAAGTTCCCCACCAGCACCCGCCCGGCGTGGACGCCGATGCGGGTCCCGCCGAGCGGGACCCCGTCGCGCTGGCGCGCCGCCGAGAACTCGCCGGCGAAGCGGTCCATCTCGAGCGCGCACGCGAGCGCCCGCTCGCGGTGGTCGGGTTGATCCACCGGGGCACCGAAGATCACCGCCACCGCGTCGCCGACGATCCTGTCGAGGGTGCCCTGGTGGCGGAAGGCGATCTCCACCATCCCCTCGATGTACGCGTTGAGCACCGCCACCACCGCGGCGGGATCGTGGCGCTCGAGCAGCGTGGTGAAGCCGACCAGGTCCGTCATCACGAACGAGCACTCGCGCCACTCGCCGCCCAGCCCCAGGCTGCGTGGGTTGTCGAGGAGGTGCTGGACCAGGTTGGGCGACACGTAGCGCGCGAAGGCGCTGCGCACCCAGCGCTGGGTGCGCTCGATCACGAGCTGGCGCGGCACCGACACGGCGAGCCACACCGCGCCCGCGGTGAGCGATGGAGTGACCGGATCGAGCAGCAGCCGCGCGCGGGTGAACGCCACCACCGAGCCCACGACGAGGGCGCCGATCAGAGCCGCGCCGATCGTGGCGGAGGATGCCGCGCCGAGACGCGAGCCGGTGAGCGCGAGCGCCAGCGCGGCCGCGATCGTCGCCACGATCTCCAGCGCGGGCGCCCACCCCGGCCTGAGCAGCATGCTCCCGGTGAGGATCTGCTCGGCGATCTGGGCATGGAGCTCGACGCCGGGCACGATCGCGCCGAGCGGGCTCACCCGCAGATCGAGCAGCCCCTTGGCCGAGGTCCCCACGAACATCACCCTTCCCGCGATCCGCTCCGGGGGCACGGCTCCCGCGAGCACCTCCCACGCGGGGATGAAGCGGTCGGGCAGCGACGGGGTCACGTGCAGCCACAGCTCGCCGTGCCGATCCGCGGGCACGGTGAGGGCGCCGATCCTGAGCGCGGTGATCTGCGTCGCGGCGGCCGCGCCGTCGGCACCGGGCTCGCTCTTCACCACCAGGCTGGCCGCCCCCATCGCGACGCGCAGCGCTTCCGCCACCAGGCTCGGCAACAGCGCGTCTCCGACGCGGTAGACGAGCGGC
>CAYMQR010000408.1:0-5076 GCA_964392195.1 uncultured bacterium
TCAACCAGGTGGTGACGCTCACCGCGAACCCCGCGGTCGACTCGGCCTTCAGCGGCTGGAGCGGCGCCGGCTGCTCCGGCACCGGCACCTGCCAGATCACCGCCAACAGCGCCGCGAGCGTCACCGCCAACTTCACGCTGCAGTCGTTCACGCTGTCGGTGGCTCCCACCGGCACCGGCACCGGCAGCATCACCTCGAGCCCGTTCGGGATCTCGTGCGGCACCTTGTGCTCGTCGTCGTTCCCGGGCGGGGAGGTCGTGACGCTGACGGCGGCCACCGCGCCGGGCTCGAGCTTCGACGGCTGGTCGGGCGGCGGTTGCTCCGGCACCGGCACCTGCCAGGTGACCATGGACGCCGCCAAGACCGTCACCGCGAGCTTCACGCTCCAGGGCGCGCAGCTCACCGTGAACAAGGTCGGCACCGGCTCGGGCACCGTGACCAGCTCGCCGGCGGGCATCGACTGCGGTCCGACCTGCGTCGCGGTGTGGGACTACGGCACCAGCGTCGCCATCACCGCGGTCGCGTCGCCCGGCTCGACGTTCACGGGCTGGGCGGGGCCGTGCACCGGCACCGGCACCTGCAACCTGCCGATGACCACCAACCGCACGCTGTCCGCGATCTTCACCCTACAGACCTTCCCGGTCACGGTCGCCAAGGACGGCAACGGCGCGGGCACGGTCACGTCCAGCCCGGCTGGAATCTCGTGCGGCGCCACCTGCTCGGGCACCTACAACTACGGCACGGTGGTGGCGCTCGGCGCCACGCCCGCCGCGGGCTCGACCTTCGTGGGCTGGAGCGGCGAGGGCTGCTCGGGCACCGGCTTCTGCGCCGTCACCGTGGACGCCGCCAAGAACGTCCACGCCACCTTCGCGCTCCAGACCTTCGCGCTGACCGTCTCCAAGGCCGGCGCCGGAACCGGCACCGTGACGAGCGCCCCCGCCGGCATCGACTGCGGCGCCACCTGCGGCGCGTCGTACGACCACGGCACCACCGTGACGCTGACGGCCAGCCCGGGCGTCGGCTCGAGCTTCCAGGGCTGGACGGGTGCGTGCACCGGCAGCGGCGCGTGCGAGGTCAGCATGACGGCGGCCAGGTCGGTGACCGCGACCTTCGCGCCGCAGAGCTACACGCTCTCGGTGTCCAGGCTCGGCACCGGCGCGGGCGGCGTGACCTCGAGCCCGCTCGGCATCAGCTGCGGCACCGCGTGCGCCGCGGACTTCAACCACGGCACGGTGGTCACGCTCGCCGCGATCGCCTCGGGCGGCTCCACCTTCACCGGCTGGTCCGGTGCCTGCAGCGGCACCGGTAGCTGCCAGGTCACGTTGACCCAGGCGCAGTCCGTGTCCGCGACCTTCACCCTGCAGACCTACGCGCTCAGCGTCAGCGTCAACGGCACCGGTACCGGAGACGTGACGTCGAGCCCCGCCGGCATCGACTGCGGCGCCACCTGCTCCGCCACCTACGGCTACGCCACCAACGTCACGCTCACCGCCACCCCCACCAACGGCTCGACCTTCGCGGGCTGGAGCGGCGCCTGCACCGGCACGGGTAACTGCACCGTACCGATGACCACCGCGCGTAGCGTCATCGCCACGTTCAACCTGCCGACGTACGCGCTCTCGGTGGCGCTCGGCGGGACCGGCGCCGGGGCGGTCACGAGCAGCCCCGCGGGGATCGACTGCGGCGCGACCTGCCTGGCGAGCTTCACCTCCGGCACGCTGGTGATGCTCACCGCCACGGCGGCGGGGAGCTCGACGTTCGCCGGCTGGAGCGGCGCCTGCACCGGCACCGACCCGTGTCTGGTGACGATGGACGCGGCGAAGACGGTCACCGCCACCTTCGACGGCGTGTCCTATCCGCTCAGCGTCACCAAGACCGGCAACGGCACCGTGACCAGCAGCCCATCGGGCATCAACTGCGGCACCGCCTGCGTCGCCAACTTCGCGCCGGACACCGTCGTGACCCTCACCGCCACGCCCGCCTCCGGCTCGACGTTCTCGGGCTGGAGCGGCGGCGTGTGTACCGGCACCGCGCCGTGCCAGGTCACGATGTCGGCCGCCAAGAGCGTGACCGCGACCTTCGCCGCGGGTTGCGGCGCGGTGGGCGCGCCGAGTGCCTCCTCCGGGACGCTGATCGGCCTCACGGCGCTGCTGCCGTGGCTGCGCCGCAAGGCGCGACCGGCGGCGCGAGGGCGTACCGTGCGCTGAGCGGCCCGTTCGCGAGCGTCACGCGGGGCGCGTCCTTCGGGGCGCGCCCCGCGCCTTTTTCGGCCACCGCCGCGCCGGATCGAGCCAGCGCGTTTCTGCTATGGTCCGCGCGCCGGTCCCGGCGGGGACGGCGGGGCGGATCCGGTGCGTCGGAACGATCGACAGGCGAGGTCTCGGCGCGCGGCCATGCGCGTGGCCCTTGCGTGCCTCGCCCTCGTCACCGCCGGCTGCGCCACACCCGTGGGCGTCGACCTCGCCGACCCCGACGAGGTCTACAGGACGCTGACGTCGAACGTGCTCACCACGCGCGAGCCGAGCGCGGCGTCGCAGCAGGTGCTGCTGCGCCTCGACCTCGCCGGGCGCTTCGAGGACGACCCCGAGCGCACGCTGATGATCGTCCACGCCGGGCTCGGCGGGCCGGACGAGCGCGAACGGCTCTTCGCCCTCGCCGAGCTCTCCTTCCTGCTCGCCGATCGCCACCAGGACCCGCCGTGGTTCCTGGCCTCGGCGCTCTACGCGTGCGCGTTCCTGTTCCCGGACGATCCAGCGCACGCGCCGGAGCCGAGCGACCCGCGCTACCGCGTGGCCCTCGATCTCCACAACCGGGGGCTCGCCTCCGGGCTCGTCGGCGAAGGCAAGACGCGCGAGCTCGACCTCACCGCGCGCAGCCTGGGCTTGCCGTTCGGCACCCTCGAGATGGAGAGCGACGAGGAGTTCTTCCACTGGGGCGAGAGCCGCCTCGAGAAGTTCGAGGCGGTCGCCGACTACCGGGTGCGCGGGCTGCGCAACCGCTACCGCCGCCCCGGCATCGGCGCGCCCGTCGCGGCGACCATCGCGGCGACCTCGGCGCGCTCCGACGACCGCGCCACGCGCTGGGTCCCACCCGACTCGAAGGTGCCGTTCACGATGGTGCTGCGGGTCGACGGGCTGCGGCGCGGCCTCGACGACGGCCACCTCGCCGGCAAGCTCGAGCGCTTCGACGAGGGTGAGAGCGCGTGCGTGTCGATCGGCAGCGCGTGCGTGCCGCTCGAGTTCGAGACCAGCTCGGCGATCGCCTACCGGCTCGAGGGCTCGCCGGTGTGGGACACCGAGATCGCGGGCTTCCGCTCCGGCGACCTGCCGCTCTCCGGCGGCGGCGCCGACAGTGGCCTGACCATGCTCGCGCCCTACCGGCCGGGCCGGATCCCCGTGGTGTTCGTCCACGGCACCGCGTCGAGCCCGGCGCGGTGGGCCGAGATGCTCAACGAGATCCTCGGCGATCCGGGGCTCGCGGGGCGCTTCCAGTACTGGCTCTTCACCTACCACACGGGTGCGCCGATCGCGATGTCGGCGGCGAACCTGCGCGACTCGCTCGCGCAGGCGGTCGAGGCGCTCGACCCCGACGGCAACGACCCGGCGCTGCGCGACATGGTGGTGATCGGCCACAGCCAGGGTGGGCTGCTCACCAAGCTGCAGGTGGTGAGCCCGGGGAACACCTTCTGGGCGCTCACCAGCGACCAGCCGCTCGAATCACTCGACCTCTCGAACGAGACCCGCGCCGAGCTCCGGCGCGCGCTCTTCTTCGAGCCGCTGCCGTTCGTGCACCGCGTGGTGTTCATCGCCACGCCCCACCGCGGCAGCTTCCTGTCGCGCGGGATCCTCGGCTGGATCGCGTCGAGCTTGGTCCAGCTCCCCAGCGACGTCACGCGTCTCGGCGTCGAACTGACCACCCGCAACCCCACGCTCATCGCCCAGCGCAAGCTGCGCGTCGCGTCGCGCACCGCCGTCGACCAGATGGACCCCGACAACACCTTCCTCCAGGCGCTCGCGCGGCTGCCGATCGCCAGCGGCGTGTCCTCGCACTCGATCATCGCGGTGGCGGGCGACGGCCGCGTCACCGACGGCGACGACGGCGTCGTCGAGTACAAGAGCGCGCACCTCGACGGCGTGGCGTCCGAGATGGTGGTCCGCTCCTGGCACAGCACCCAGGCCGAGCCCGCGACCATCGAGGAGGTGCGGCGCGTCCTGCACGTGCACCTCGACGAGCTCGACGGCCTCCGCACCGCCGCGGCGGGAGCGCCGGGATGACGCGCGCCGCCGCGCGCGTGGCGCTCGCCCTCGCGCTCGCGCTCACCCTCGGCTGCGCGGGCGCGCTGCGCGGCGTGGCGCCCGGCCCCGCCCTCCCCACCGCGCCGCCGCTGCGCGCCGGCATGCCGAACAGCTCGCCGCCCTTCGCCAGCGAGCGCGACGGCGAGCTGGTCGGGCTCGAGCCCGAGCTGGCCCACGAGCTGGCCCGTGAGCTGGGCCGCGACGTCGAGCTCCGCGCCTACGACTTCGAGGACCTGATCCCGGCGCTGCGCGACGGCGACATCGACGTCATCATGGCCGGCCTCACCGCGACGCCGCTCAGGGCGCTGCGGATCCGCTTCACCGAGCCCTACCTCACCATCGGCCAGCGGCTGCTGGTGCGGTCCGAGGACGCCGCCGCCCTCGCGACGCCCGACGCGGTGCGCGGCGCGGGCGCCCGGGTGGGCGTCCTGCGCGCCAGCACCGGCGAGCAGTACGCGCGCGCCAAGCTCGCGCCGGCGCCGGTGTGGGCGTACGCGGTGCTCACCGACGCGGTGGCCGACCTCGCCGAGGGCGACCTCGACGTGGTGGTTTGCGACGCGCCGATCGTCGGCGCCCTCGCCGCGTCGCGGCCCGTCGGCGACCTCGTGGCGGTCGGCGGGCTGCTCACCCACGAGGACCTCGCGTGGGGCGTGCGGCGCAAGGACGAGGCGCTGCGCGACGCGCTCGACGCCGCGCTCGCCAAGCTGCGCGCCAGCGGCCGCCTCGGCGAGCTCGTGCGGCGCTGGGCGCCGACCCCCTGAGCCGGCCCGGCCCTGTCCGC
>CAYMQR010000409.1:0-5064 GCA_964392195.1 uncultured bacterium
CGTCCAGGTCCACCTGCTCGCGTTCTTCCAGATCCTCGTCACCACGGCGCTGAGCCCGAACTTCTCGATCGCGCCGCTCTTGTTCGCCTTCATGGTGACCTCGACGTGGGCGCTGATGGCGCTCACGCTCAAGCGCGGGCTCGAGAACGAGGCCGAGTTCACCGCGCCCGGGCGCGACGCGGCGCTGCCGCACGGCGCGCCGAGCGCCGCCGACGACCTGGTCGCGCCGCGCTACCTGGCCGGCACCGCGGGCATCGCGCTCGGCACGTTCCTGGTCACCTTCCCGATCTTCTACGCGATCCCGCGTATCGGCACCGGCTTCTTCCTGAGCCCGCTGGTCGCCACCAGGCTCATCACCGGGTTCAACGAGGAGGTCCAGCTCGGCGCGGTCGGCGAGCTCGAGACCAGCGGCGGGCTGGCGATGCGCATCCAGCTCGACGACCCCGCCAAGCTCCCGCTGCTCGGCGACATCCGCCACATCCGCGGCGTCGCCCTCAACCAGTACGACGGCAAGGGCCGGTGGCGGAACACGCTGCGCAAGACGCCGCGTCCGCCGCGCAGCCAGAACCCCTTCCTGGAGCGCGATTTCCAGGTCGGGCGTGGCCCGGGGCGGCGGCCGGTCGTGGCCTACACCGTGTACCTGGAGCCGATCGGCACCACGGCGCTTTTCGCCTTCCCGGTGCCGTTCCAGGTGCTCGTCAACGCCGAGCACGTGAAGGTCGACACCGCGGGCTCGATCTCGCTGCCGCGGGTGCCGGGCTCGACGATCTCCTACACCGTGCAGTCGTACGTGGAGCAGTTCGACCCGGATCGGCTCAGGCTCGCCGCTGCCGACTACGACGACGAGATCCGCACCAACTACCTCGGCCTCTACCCCGAGATGGACCCGCGGGTCGGCGACCTGGCGCGCGAGATCACCGCCGGCGCCACCAACGCCTACGACAAGGCGGTCGCGATCCGCGACTACCTGGAGCGCAACTACACCTACACCACCGACCTCGCCCGCGACCGCCGCTTCATGCCCCTCGAGGACTTCCTGTTCGTGCAGAAGCGCGGCCACTGCGAGTACTTCGCGTCGGCGCAGGCCATCCTGCTGCGCGCGGTCGGCGTGCCGAGCCGGCTCGTCAACGGCTTCCTGCAGGGCGAGTGGAACTCGCTCGGCGGCTACCTGATCGTCCAGCAGTCCGACGCCCACTCGTGGACCGAGGTGTACTTCCCGGGCTCGAGCTGGGTGATGTTCGACCCCTCGCCGCGCTCGATCGCGAGCCCCGAGGAGGCCCAGACCACCACGGCGAACGCGATCCACTTCTTCGACGCGATCCGCATGGGCTGGAACCGCTACGTGCTCGCGTTCACGGCGTCCGACCAGCGCAACGCCTTCGAGCGCATGCTGCAGGTGACGAGCTCGAGCCGCTTCACGCGCGGCACGGACCCCTTCAAGTGGCTGACGCAGCCGTTCCGGGGCGGCGCGGAGGGCCGCGGCTCGAAGAGCCTGGTGGGCGGCGCGGTGATCGTGGTGATGCTCGCGATCGCGGCGTGGAACCTGTTCGGGGCGCCGCGGCGGCTCGGACGACGGCGCGGCCAGCGCGGCGCGCCCGAGCTCGACGCCGCGCTCGCGACCCGCTTCTACCGCGAGATGGTGCGGGTGCTGGCCAAGAAGGGGATCGCCAAGAGTCCGGCCGCGACGCCGCGCGAGTTCAGCGCCGAGGTGCGCGGCCTCGGCTCGGACGCCGCGGAGGCGGTCGAGCGCCTCACCCGTCTCGTCGAGGACGTCCGTTACGCGGGCCGTAGCCCCGCCGACGACGAGTGGCAGCGCGCCCGCGCCGACATCGCGGCGGTCGAGCGGTCGGCGAAGATTCCCCCTCCCGAGCGCCGCGCGGTGGCGCGGGTGGCGCGCTCCGGCGAGCCGTCCGGGCCGAACGCCGCCCGGTGAGGCGATTCCGGGCCCTGCAAGGCCGTTGAGGGCCTGTTTTCGAGCCCAATCCGGAATAATCGGATAGCGTTTTGTAACCGATTCCGCTGGCGCAAAGTGGTGATTTCCACTGGCACACGGTATTGAACTTCACTGGCGGGTTGTGGAGATTTTTGGGATGACGAGAGCCGCCCTCGCGGGCGGCTCGATCCCCGGCGGCGGCGGCGCCGCCGGCCGTCACTCGCGGCTGCGGGTGCGGATCGCGGCAAGGACGCGCTCGCGCGCCTCGGCGACCGTCACGGTCTCCTGATCCTGGCGTCCGTAGCGGCGCCAGGTGATGGTGCCGTCCGACTGCTCGCGCTCGCCGACCACCCAGATGTTGGGGATCTTGCGGGTCACCGCGTTGCGGACCTTCTTGCCCATGGTGTCGGACGAGTCGTCGAGTTCGGCGCGCACCATCTCACCCCGGAGCTCGTCGACCAGCTTCTGGCCGTACTCAGCGAAGCGCTCGCCGACCGGCACCACCCGCACCTGCACGGGCGCGAGCCAGGTGGGGAACGCGCCGCCGAAGTGCTCGATCAAGAACGCGGTGAAGCGTTCGTGCGTGCCGAGCGGCGCCCGGTGGATGACGTAGGGGCGGTGTTCCTGGTTGTCGGCGCCCACGTAGCTCAGGCCGAGCCGCTCGGGCACGGCGAAGTCGAGCTGGTTGGTGCTCGCGGTCTCCTCGCGTCCGGTCACGGTGCGGAACTGGACGTCGATCTTGGGCCCGTAGAAGGCGGCCTCGCCCTTCCCTTCGACGAAGGGAAGACCGCTCTCCTCCATCGCCCGCCGCACCAGCTTCTGGGTGCGCTCCCACGCCTCCGGGTTGGGCACGTACTTCTCGGCGCCCTTGGGGTCGTCGGGGTCCCAGGTGGAGAAGCGCATGTAGTAGTCGGTGAGGCCGAGGATCTCGTAGACGCGGCGGTGGAGGTCCATGACCTTGAGGAACTCGGCCTGGATCTGGTCCTCGGTGCAGTAGATGTGCGCGTCGTTCATGCACATGCCGCGCACCCTGAGCAGCCCCGAGAGCGCGCCCGAGTCCTCGAACCGGTAGACCTGCCCGTACTCGGCGAGGCGCAGCGGCAGGTCGCGGTAGCTGCGCATGCGCGCCGCGAAGATGCGGTGGTGGTGCGGGCAGTTCATGGGGCGCAGCGCGTACGCCTCCTTGACCCGATCCCCCGCCGCCAGCTCGCCCTGATCGTTCTCGGCGAGCTCCATGAGCTCCATGAACGGGAACATGTGGGGCGCGTAGTACGGCAGGTGCCCGGTCTGGTAGTAGAGCTCGGCGCGCGCGAGGTGCGGTGTCGAGACGCGCTGGTAGCCGTCCTTGAACTCGAGCTCCTTGATGAGCTTCTCGAGCTCGTCGCGGATCACGGTGCCGTTCGGGAGCCAGAGCGGCAGCCCCTTGCCGATGACTTCGTCGATGACGAAGAGGTCGAGCTCACGACCGAGCTTCTTGTGATCGCGGGCCAGGGCCTCGTGGTGAGCCTTCACGTACGCGTCGAGCTCTTCCCTGGTGCCGAAGGCCCACGCGTAGATGCGGGTCATCATCACGTTGTCGCTGTTCCCGCGCCAGTACGCCCCCGCCAGGCTCTTGAGCTTGAAGGCTCCCTTGGGGATCTGCCGGGTGCTGTCGACGTGCGGGCCCTCGCACATGTCGAGAAACGAGCCGTTCTTGAAGAACGAGAGCTTCTCGATGCCGTGCTTGGCGAAGAGCTCCTCGGCGTACTCGCGCTTGTACGGCTCGTTCATCGCGTCGAGGCGCTCGAACGCGGCGTCTCGTTCGAGGTCCTCGCGCTCGAAGCGCTGGTTCTGCGCGATGATCTTGCGCATCCGGCTCTCGAGCTCGGGGAAGTCCTCCTCGGTGAGCGGGCTCGACAGGATGAAGTCGTAGTAGAAGCCGTCGCGGATCGGCGGGCCGAAGCCGAGCGTCGAGCCGGGCCGCATCTCGAGCACCGCCTGCGCCAGCACGTGGGCGAGGCTGTGGCGAATCTTGTGGACGGGGTCGTCGGCGACTTCCTCTCCTCGGTGTTCCACGGTCGTGCCCTCGGCTCCCGGCGCGCGAGCGCGCGCGCCGCGCCGCCCGGTCGCGAGCTCGAGCGCCTCGCGTGGCGGCGATGAGAATCGCGCATGGTAGCATGGCGGTCCCTCCCCGTCCGCGCGACCTTTCGCTGGATTTCCGCAGCCGCCGCGAGCCCTCGACCCCGTCGCGGCGTCGCGCGCACCCCGATCCCGCCGGTGACCCGACCCTTCTCCATCTACCTCGCCATGGCGCCGTGCCGGCGCCTCCAGTTCAACCTGAGCGACATGTTCCCGGTGCCGCGGCTCGGCATCGGCTACCTCTCCGCGCACCTCAAGGCGAACGGCTACCCGGACGTCGAGACCCGCGACCTGATCGCCGAGCGGGAATGGATTCCCGAGCTGGTGCGGCGCTTCGAAGCTCACGGCGCGCCGCCCGACCTGCTCGGGATCAGCGTCACCATCCTGAGCCTGCGCGAGGCCTTCGCGATCGCGCGCGGCGTGAAGGAGCGCTTCCCCGCCACACGCGTGGTGGTGGGCGGCCCCGGCACCAACGGCTTCGCGGCGGCGTCGCTGCTCGGCTTCGGCGCGGCGGTCGACTTCTTCGTGCGCGGCGAGGGCGAGGCGCCGATGCTGGCGCTGGCGCGGGCGCTCGACGGCAGCGGCCCCGGGCTCGCGTCGGTGCCCGGCCTCCTGTGGCGCGACGAGCGCGGCGAGGCCCGCGAGAACCCGCGCGGACCGTACCGTGACCTCGACGACGGCCTGCGCGTCGACTACGAGGCCCAGCCGATGTCGCGCTTCCGCCTCCACCCGCCGATGGGCGTGTACCCGTACGCGACGATGATGGAGACCACCCGCGGCTGCTCGTTCTCGTGCGAGTTCTGCTGCCTCTCGATGCCGGTGCGCGAGCGCAGCCCGGCCGACGTGGAGCGCGAGCTGGTCGAGCTCAAGCGCCGCTACGACCTGCGCGAGGTCCACTTCATCGATCCCACCTTCACCCTCCACCGCTCGCGGACCGAGGAGCTCGTCGAGCGCGTCGGCCGGCTCGGCCTGCACTGGTCGTGCAAGACCCGCGTCGACAAGGTCGACGAGCC
>CAYMQR010000410.1:0-5064 GCA_964392195.1 uncultured bacterium
GCCTCCCGGCGGGCCGGCGATACGACGCATCGAACGCGTCGCCGATCGCGTGGATCCCGGTCCGTCCCGATCGATCCCTGGCGCGCCGGCGGACGGCCAGGAGGCCGTCCCTCCGAACCGAACCGCGGTCGTTCTGGATCTCGGAGGGCCCGCCTCCCGGCGGGCCGGCGATACGACGCATCGAACGCGTCGCCGATCGCGTGGATTTCCGTACGGACCCGATCGATCGAGCCCCGTCGCCGGCTCAGCCCGCCTTCACCACCCGGTACAGCATGTTGCCCGCGTCGCTCGACACGTAGAGCGAGCCGTCGAGCGGCGACACCGCCACGCCCACGGGCCGCACCGGGTTCTCGCCGACCTGGCCGACCTCCCAGCCCCACGGCCCGTCGGCGTGCTCCCGCCACGTGCCGCCGCCCAGCACCACCTCGTAGGGAAAGCGCGTCTCGGTGGCGGTCGAGACCGGCATCGGCGCGCGGCCCTCGGCGTCGAACGGCACCCACACCACCTTGTAGCCGGTGTACGGGTTGCGGTCCCACGAGCCGTGGAAGGCCACGAACGCCCCGCCCTTCCAGCGCGCCGGAAGCTTGCCCTCGGGCCCCTCGAAGAACGTGATGTCGAGGGGCGCCGAGTGGGCCTGGAAGAACGTCACCGGCTTCTCCGAGTGGGCCGCGCACCACGCGTCGTCGTGGGGGCTCGGGAAGATCTCGGCTTTCACCTGCGTGCCCGCGGGCACGACCGCGCCGTCCTCGCCGACCAGGCGCTGCGCGGTGGTGCAGAACGGATAGCCGTAGCGCTTCCCCTTCTCGAGCGCCACGAGCTGCTCGCCGGGGTTGTCGTTGTGCACGTCGCGGCCGCGCCACGTGAGGTTGTCGA
The DNA here is from genome assembly GCA_964392195.1 of uncultured bacterium. Classification (GTDB taxonomy): domain Bacteria; phylum JADJOY01; class JADJOY01; order JADJOY01; family JADJOY01; genus JADJOY01. The sequence continues at coordinate 874 of CAYMQR010000410.1, forward strand.
GGCCGTTGACCACGCCGTACATGCGGCCCGCGGCGCTGCGGGTGAAGCCGACCGTGTTGCGCAGGCCCACCGCGAACACCTCGCCCTGCGCCCAGTGGAACGGCTTGGCCGGGTCGAACCTGGACATGTCGAAGCGCTTCACCAGCGAGCGCTCGGTGTCGTATTCGGGCGACATCGGGTTGGTGGCGTTGCCCGCCGAGCCGAGCTGGACGTAGAGGAAGCCCTCGAAGAGGTGGTTGGTGTGCTTGCCGTGGCCGCCGCCCGACGGCTGCTTCACGATCACCGCCTCTCCTGGCCCACCGACGTCGATGTCGGGCGCCCACCTCCAGCGCCGCACCCCGTCGGGCGAGCTCGCGTAGAGGTGGCCGCCGGCGGCGTCGACGTGGACGCTGTTGCCGTTGCCGCCCGACGTCGCCCACACGATCGTCTCGGGCGCGCTCGGCGCGAACGCGCCGTCGTGGTCCACGTCGCGGAAGCGATAGATCGCGCCGGACGCCGCCGCGCCGAAGAGGTCGCCGTCGGGCGCGAACGCGAGCTGGCGGAGGTTGCCGTCGGCGTGGCCGACCCAGCACGCGGCGAGCCCCGGTGCCACGTAGTGCGCGTCGCGCGGCAGCGCGATCGCCTTCGGGCCGCACGCGGCCGCGAGCGCCTCGCCGGAGAGCTCGGTGCCGGGGCCGTGGACCGCCTCGCGCGGCGGCGCGCCCGGGTTCGGGTCGAGGGCGCGCGCCTCGTTCAGGCTGATGTGGACGCGCGCGGCGTTGGCGCGGGCGCGCGACTCGGCCGCCTTCTGCTCGGCGGTCCTGGGGGCCGCGGGGACGGGGGTCGCCTCGGGCGCGCTCGAGCGGCACGCCGCAGCGGCGAACGAGAGCGCGGCGGCGAGCCCCAGCCACGGCGGAAGACGGCGACGGAACGAGCGCATGCGAGCTCCGGTGCGATCGAGGCAGGCGGCGGCGCCGCGCGGACGGAACGCGGCGATCGTGCAAGGATACCGGCGCGGCGGCACAGCGCGCCGCCTGCCGACCGTGACCACCCTCGCCGCGTCCCCGCCGCCCCTCGCCGAGAGCTCCCTCGACGCCGGCGACGGCGTGCGCGTGGCCGTGAGCGAGTGGCGCGCCGGACGCCGCTCGGCGGTGATCGTGGCGCCCGGCTTCTTCCGCTCGCGCCGCTCGCCGATGCTGGTGCGGCTCGCCGAGCACCTCGCCGCCCGCCACGACGTCTTCGGCTTCGACTTCCGCGGCCACGGCACGAGCTCGGGCCGCTACAGCTTCGGCCGCCACGAGACCCGCGACCTGCGCGCGGTCCTCGACCACGTCCACGAGCGCGGCTACCAGCGCGTCGCGGTGGTGGGCTTCTCGATGGGCGGCACCGTCGCGGTGCGGACGCTGGGCGCGGCGCGGCGCGCCGGCGCGGACCTCGGCGTCGCGGCGCTCGTCACCGTGAGCTCGCCCACCGAGGTGTTCCGGCTGCGCCCCGGCTTACCGCCGCGCGGGCTGCTCGGCGCGAGCTGGGCCGGCGAGAGCCACCGCCTGCCGCGGCTCGACTCGCGGGCGCTGTTCCGGCCCCGCCTCGGCACCCTCGACGAGGTGGCGTGGATCGCGCCGATCCCCTACCTCGTCCTCCACCACGAGCGCGACTGGCTGGTGCCGGCGAGCATGGGCGTGGCGCTCCACGGCGCCGCGCGCGAGCCGCGCCGGCTGCACCTCTTCCGCTCCCCGGAGCGGCTCCACGCGGACGCGTTGGTGCGCGCCATGCCGGCCGAGCTCTTCGCCGTCCTCGATCCGTTCCTCGACGAAAACCTCGCATCGTGACGCGGGCTTGGCCGGCTCTGGCGGGCGAGCCGATGGGACCGCATACACTTGCCGCGCGATTTTCGTTGCGCTAATACCACGACGTTTTATCCACGGCTCGCATGGTGATCCGTGGAGCTCAACCCAAAGCGCGAGACCGAGTACGAGAGCGTTTCGAAGCCCCCCGGTAGGTCCGTCCTCCCCCGTGGTTTCGGCAGTCGAGTCTGGTCCCGCAGATCGAAGGAGTGGCAGCGATGCCGATCGGTACCGTGAAGTGGTTCAACGACGCGAAGGGGTTTGGTTTCATCACGCCGGAGGATGGCTCCAAGGACGTCTTCGTCCACCACACCGCCGTCCAGATGGACGGCTTCCGGACGCTCGCCGAGGGGCAGCGAGTCGAGTACGAGACCACGATGGGTCCGAAGGGCCCGGCGGCGGAGAAGGTCCGCCCCGCCTGAGCTGAGCTTCCGACCGCAGAGAAGCCCCGGTGGCCCGCGCCACCGGGGTTTTTTCGTCTGGGCGTCCCGCTGGCGAGCCGCCCGGGCGCCTGCTAAATCGTCGCCGTGCTCGACCTCGCCCGCCTCAAGCGCGTGCGGCTGCATCGCCGCCCCCCCGGCCAGCTCCTGGTCGCCGAGCTCTTCCTGCGGCCGAGCTACCGGTTCCCGCGCAGGAGCGAGATCGTCGTCGAAGGCCTCGAGAAGATCCCCCGCGATCGCTCGGTGTTCTTCGCGATGAACCACACCGATCGCTACAACTACTGGCCGTTCCAGTACGCGCTCCACCGCACCGGCGTGCACCGCTACGTCGCGACCTGGGTGAAGGGCAAGTACTACGAGCACCCGGCGATCGCGTGGTTCATGGACCGCACCAACAACATCCCGCTGCCGTCGCGCGGCTACGTGCTGACCACCGAGTTCCGCCGCACCGCGGGCCGGGTGCCCACCGAGGACGAGTACCGCCAGCTCCGCGACCTCGCCGACGGCAACCTCGCGGCGCAGCAGGCCGCGTTCGCGGGCGCGAGCCCCGAGCTCAAGCGCTTCCTCGAGGCGCAGGGCGCCGACCCGTTCCTGAAGCCGATCGAGAAGGGCGGCCGCGAGCCGATCTTCCTGCCGCGCTTCGAGGAGCTCTTCGACCTCATGATCGAGGAGGTGGTGCGCCTCAACCACGAGGCGCTCACCACCTACGCGTGCCACGTGCTGGTGTTCCCCCAGGGCACGCGCTCGAAGCGGCTGAGCCGCGGCCACACCGGGCTCGCGCAGATGAGCCAGCGGATCGGCGCGCCGATCATCCCCGTGGGCGTGAGCGGCTCGGATCGGCTCTACCCGGGCAGCTCGCCGTGGGCCTCCGGGGGGCGCGCGGTGTACCGCGTGGGCCCGATCCTGGAGGTGGACGGACCCGAGCTCGGCGCGCACCGGGTGCGGGAGGAGTTCACGCCGCTCTCGCGCGAGGCGGTGGCGCGCCACGGCGAGAAGTTCCGCGCCATCACCGACGTGGTGATGGAGCACATCGACGCCCTCCTCGACCCCGAGTACCAGCGCGCCGCCAGCGACGAGAGCGACGGCGTGCGCGGCATCCGCCGGTTCGTCTGAGCCGCGGCGCGGCGTCCGGCGCCCGGCCCTCGCACACGGAGCCCACGCTCGTGGAACACCTCGCCCCCGACAAGCTCGACTGGCTCGGCACCGTGGCCGGCACGCTGACCACGATCGCGTTCGTGCCGCAGGTGTGGAAGACCTGGAGATCGCGCTCGGCGGCGGACCTGTCGCTCGGGATGTGGTCGCTGTTCTCGCTCGGCGTCGCGCTGTGGACCGCGTACGGGCTGTTGCTCGGCGCCACGCCGATCGTCTGGTTCAACGCGATCACGCTGGTGCTCGCGCTGAGCCTGCTCGCGTTCAAGCTGATCTACCGCTGATCCGCCCTGGAGCGCGCCCGCTCCGTCGGGCGCCGGGGATCGATCGGGGGCATACAGGGATCCGCGCGATCGACGGCGCGTTCGACGCGGCGTATCGCCGGCCCGCCGGGAGGCGGGCCCTCCGAGGGGAGGTGCGATCGCGATCCCCCTCGGAGGGACGGCCTCCTGGCCGTCCGCCGGCGCGCCGGAGGCGCGCCCTGTAGGGGAGGGCGTCAGCCCTCCCGCGACCGCGGTCGAGCGGCTGGACGGCGGCCGCCTCAAGGGCCGCCCCAGCGCTCGTCCTGGGGTCGTCGACGAAGCGACGACCCTCCATCGGGCGCCCGGGATCGATCGGAGGCGTACAGGGAGCCGCACGATCGGCGGTGCGTTCGACGCGTCGTATCGCCGGCCCGCCAGGAGGCGGGCCCTCCGAGACGAGGTGCGGCGATCCCCCTCGGAGGGACGGCCTCCTGGCCGTCCGCCGCCGCGCCGGAGTCGCGCCCCGTAGGGGAGGGC
>CAYMQR010000411.1:0-5052 GCA_964392195.1 uncultured bacterium
CGCCGCGCGGCTGCCGCGCGGCGCCGCGCGCGTGCGCTTCGTCCACGCGAACGTCGGCGGCTTCCTTCGCGAGCGGGCGCCGCGAGTGCCGATCATCGTGATGAACCCGCCACGCATCGGCCTGCCGGCGAAGACCGCGCCGGCGATCGCGCGCCTCGGCGCCGAGCGCCTCGTCTACGTGTCGTGCAACCCGGCCACCCTCGGCCGCGACCTCGGCCGGCTGGTGGCCGAGGGCTTCGCGGTCCACGAGGTCCAGCCGATCGATCTCTTCCCGCAGACCGCGCACGTCGAGTGCGTGGCGGTGCTGGCGCGATGAGCCCGCCCCGCAAGCGCGGCGCCGGCCGCCGCGCGCAGGCGCCGGGCGAAGGAGCGCCGCGGCCGAAGCGCGCCGCGGGCGCGAGGAAGCCGGGTGGCGCGGCGCAGCGGCAGCGACCGCGCCAGGAGCCGCTGCCGCTCGCGCCGGCGCCGGCGCGGCGGCGCCCGCTCGAGGCCCTCGGCTGGCTCGGGGTCGCGACCTCGATCGCGCTCGCGCTGCTCGCGATCCAGCACGTGGCGCGGGACCGCGCCACCAACGCGAGCTTCGCCTGGCTCTGGTGCGCGGACGCTCTCGCGGCCGGCGCGATCGCGGTGGGCTTCCGCGGCACGCGCCTCGCGGGCCTCAGCCGGTGGTGGATCGCGCCGTTGGTCGCAGCGTTCATGGCCACCCCGAGCCGCCCGCAGAGCTTCGACACCTACGGCACCCGCTACCTCGCGGTGAGCCTCGCCGAGCGCGGCGACTTCGACCTCGACGAGTGGCCCGAGCAGCTCGAGATCGTCAAGCCGGCCTACTGGGTGCACCGTCACGAGGGCCACCTCTACAACGCGTATCCGCCGGGAGCGGCGCTCTTCGCGGCGCCGCTCTGGCCGCTCTTCCGCCTCGCCGGGTTCCACGCCAAGGCGGCGCCGGTCTACGCCCTCGCCAAGACCGCGGCGGCGCTCGCGGTGGCGCTCGCCGCGGCGGTGCTGCACGCCGCGCTGCGCCGCCACGGGCTCGCGCGCGCGGCGGCGCCGGTGGCGTTCGCGTTCGCGCTCGCCTCGGGGAACCTGGCGCTCGCGAGCCAGGACCTGTGGCAGCACGGCCCCGCGGAGCTCGGGCTCGCGATCGCGGTGTGGGCGCTCGCCGAGCGCGGTCGGCGCGACGCCGCGTGGCTCGGCTTCGGTCTCGGGCTCGCCGCGCTGATGCGGCCGATGTTGCTCTCGGTCGCCGCGGTGACGGCGATGGTGTGGCTGGCGCGCCACCGCGACCGGCGCTCGCTCGCCGCGCTCGCGATCGGCATGGCGGCGCCGCTCCTGGTGGGCGCGGCGTGCAACCTCGCGGTGTTCGGCACGCTGGTGGGCGGCTATTCGCGCGAGCTGCGCGGCTCGATCTGGCAGGGGAAGCCGCTCGTCGCCCTCGCCGGCAACGCGTTCAGCCCGAGCCGCGGCGTGCTGGTGTTCTCGCCGTGGCTGCTGGCGCTCTTCCCGGGCGTGGTGCTGGCGCTCCGCCGTGCGCCGGCGCTCGCCGCGACGTTGCTGGCGCCGCTGGCGGTTTTCTTCGCGATCGTCGGGCTGCGCGTCGAGTGGTGGGCCGGTCACGGCTACGGCCCGCGCTACCCGCTCGACGTGTTGCCGTACCTCACGTTCCTCGCGGCGCTCGCGGTCGAGGCCGCGCTCACCGCCGCGCCGCGCGCCGCGCTCGCGGTGCTCGCGCCGCTGGTCGCGTGGGGCGTGCTCGCCCAGTGGCCGGCCTTCCTCGGCGAGGAGGGGCGGCGCTGGAGCGGCTCGCCGAACGTCGACCGGTACCCGGAGCGCCTGTGGAGCTGGTCCGACGGCCAGCTGTTCGCGGGCTGGAACGAGTGGCTCGGCATCGCGCGCGGCCGCTACGTGGTGGGCCGCATGCGCCGCGTGGTGGGCGAGGTCGGCCCCGATCCGCGCTTCACCGAAGAGCCGTTCGTGGCGTGCGCGCCGGCGGGCGACACGGGGCGCGGCTACCTCGCGTTCGGCCCCGGCCACCGCTTCGGCGCGGGGGCCTGGCAGGCGAGCTTCCGGCTCGCCGTCGATCGCGGCCCTCGCGCCGGCGAGTGCGCGGAGGCCGAGCCCGCGGCGGTGGTCGACGTGGTCAGCCAGGGCGGCGTGCCGGTGTGGGCGCGCCGCTCGGTGTCCGCCTGTGGCGCGGGGCCGGAGACGATCAGGCTGCCGTTCACCCTCGAGCACGGCCAGCCGCTCGAGCTGCGTATCGAGACCTCGGGCTCGGCGCGGGTGTGTGCGAGCCGCATCGAGGTGGCGCGCGGCGCGGCTCGCTGACCGCTCATGGCCCCGGCCGGCGCCGCGGCCGTGTTATGAGTGCCCCCGATGCCGCGCGCCACGTTGCTCCTGATCGCGCTCTTGCTGGCGGCGCTGGTGGTGGTGGTGGGGTCCGCCTCGGGTCTGGTGCGCAGCGAGGTGCGCGCCCTCGAGCGCAGCTTCGTGGCCGAACGCCGTGCCGAGCTCGAGCGCATCACCCGCGAGGTGCGCAGCGACCTCGACGACGTCGGCAACGACCTGAGCTTCGCCGCCGACCTGGTCCGCCAGGCGTCGAGCGACGAGACCGCGGCCCACGGCCTCAACGCGCTGCTGGGCTCCGTCCGGCCCTACCGCGCCGCGCGCATCTACGAGGCCGACGGCACCGTCGTCACCGCGATGGTGGATCCGCGTGGGATCGGCCGGCTGCCGGAGCGCGCCGAGGAGGTGATGGCGGAGACCGCCCACGCCGCGCTCGAGCCCTCGGCCAACGGCCTGACCATCTCGCGGCCGCTCGGTGAGGACCGGTTCCGCGCCTTCGCGATCGCCCTCGACGCCACCGAGCGCGCGCCGCGCCGCACGCTCGCGTTGCTCGTCGACACCCTGCCGATCTTCGAGCACATCCGGCTGCTCAACGCCGACGCGCTGCTGCTCGGGCCTCACGGGCTCGCGGCGAGCGTGTCGAGCGCCAAGCTGCGCGCCGACGTGGCGCGCGCCGATCACCAGTCCTCCGACCTCGAGGTCTTCGCCCAGCTCCTCGCGGCCATCCGCAAGGGCGAGTCCGGCAGCCTCCAGATCCCCGCCGCCGAGGCGGTGAGCCTGGGATTCGAGGATGCGGACCTGGTCGTGCAGTTCGCCACCATCCCGGTGCGCGGCGGCGGCGGCGCGTGGAAGCTCGCCATCTTCAACTCCACCCGCGCGCTCACCGAGCAGGCACGCGCGGTGCTGTGGCGGTTCGCCTCGGGCGCGCTGTCGGTGGCGGTGGTGCTGGTGGTGGTGGGCGCCTACCTGGTGGTGAGCTCGGTGCGCGGGCGGGTGCTGAGCGAGCGTCTGCAGCGCGCGGGCGACCTGGTGCAGCTCAACGAGATCTCGCTGCGCATCATCGACCACATCCCGGTGGGCGTGCTCGCGCTGGCCGGCGACGGCCGCATCCTGGTGATGAACCGCGACCTGCGGGTGCGGCTGCCGGAGGCTCAGATCGGCACCAAGCTCGAGCGCGCGCTGTTCGCCGCCGACCAGCCCACCCGCGACCGGCTGCTCGACCTGGTCGAGGCGGCGCGCGCGTCCCACGAGGTGCAATACATCCACGCCGAGGCGCTCGACCTGTTCGGCTACGCCGGGCGTTTCAGCATCCACGCCATCCCGCTCGACGAGGCCCGGCTGCTGGGCGCGCGGACGCTGCTCGTGATCGAGGACGTGACCGCGCTCGAGCGGCTGAGCTCGCAGCTCATGCGAGCCGAGAAGCTCGCCACCGTGGGCGTGCTCGCCGCCGGCATCGCCCACGAGCTCGGCACGCCCCTCGGCGTGGTCCGCGGCCGCGCCGAGTACATCCAGCTCAAGCTGGGCGCGAGCCACCCCCAGTACGCGACCGCCGCGATCATCATCGACGAGATCGACCGCGTCACCCGCACCATCCGCCAGCTCCTCGACTTCTCGCGCATCCGCCCGGCGGTGGTGGCGCCGGTGTCGCTCGAGGCGGCGGTGCGGCGGGTGGTGGAGCTGCTCAGGATCGAGGCCGAGCGGCGCTCGGTGGAGGTCGCGATCGAGGTCCACCCGCCGGTCCCGCTGGTGGCCGCCAACGCCGATCAGCTCGAGCAGGTGATCGCCAACTTGGTGATCAACGCCTACGATGCATGCATCGACGGCGGCCGGGTCGAGATCCGGATCGGCGCGGCCGCCGACGAGGAGGCCGTGCCGGGCGGGCCGGTGCGGCTCACGGTGAGCGACGACGGATGCGGGATGACCCCCGAGCAGATCAAGCGCGCGTTCGACCCCTTCTACACCACCAAGAAGCGCGGCCAGGGCACCGGCCTCGGCCTCGCGGTCGTGGAGCAGATGGTGCGCAACCACGGCGCGCAGGTCGAGCTCGTGAGCACGCCCGGGAAGGGGACCACGGTGACGCTCCTGTGGCCGGTGGCCGAGGCCACGGAGCGCGCGAGCGCGGTCCGCGAGGAGGTCGAGATCGGTGCCGGCTGACATGAACGCGCGCGCGGGGAGCCGCATCCTGGTGGTCGACGACCACGCGGAGATGGTTCACCTCCTCGCCGACCAGCTCGGCGACCTGGGCTTCGAGGTCGACACCGCCACCAGCGGCGCCGAGGCGATGCGCATCGCCGGCTCGCGGCTGCCGGACGTGGTGCTCACCGACCTGCGCATGGAGGGCGCCGACGGCTTCGACGTGCTCGCCGCCGTGCACGCCATGGACCCGCAGGTGCCGGTGATCATCATCACCGCGTTCGGCGCGGTGGACTCGGCGGTCGAGGCGATGAAGCGCGGCGCCTACGACTTCCTCACCAAGCCGTTCCGCCTCGAGGAGATCGTGTTCTGCGTCGAGCGCGCCCTCTCCGAGCGGCGCCTGCGCGAGGAGAACCGGGCGCTCAAGAAGATCGCCTTCGACCGCAGCCGGCTCGACGCGATCGTCGGCCGCAGCGCGCCCATCCAGCGGCTCTTCGACGTGATCGAGCGCGCGGCGCCCGCGCAGGCGCCGGCGCTCGTGCGCGGCGAGAGCGGCACCGGCAAGGAGCTGGTGGCGCG
>CAYMQR010000412.1:0-5048 GCA_964392195.1 uncultured bacterium
GCAGGAACATCTTGCCGGCGCCGAAGAGCTCGCCGACCACGTTCATGCCGTCCATGAGCGGGCCTTCGATGATGTTGAGCGGCTTGGGGTACTTGGCGAGCGCTTCCTCGACGTCGACGTCGACGTAGTCGTCGATGCCACGCACCAGCGCGTGGGAGAGCCGCTCCTCGAGCGTGCCCGAGCGCCACTCCTGGCCGGTGGTGGCGCCGCTCTTCTCCTGCTGCCTGACGGTCTCGGCGAAGGTGACGAGCCGTTCGGTGGCGTCGGGGCGGCGGTTGAGGAGCACGTCCTCGACGCGCTCGAGGAGGTCCTTGGGGACCTCCTCGTAGACGGCGAGCATGCCGGCGTTGACGATACCCATGTCGAGGCCGGCCTGGATCGCGTGGTAGAGGAACGCCGCGTGCATCGCCTCGCGCACCGCGTTGTTGCCGCGGAAGCTGAACGAGATGTTGCTGACGCCGCCGCTCACCTTGGCGAGCGGCAGGTTCTTCTTGATCCAGCGGGTCGCCTCGATGAAGTCGACGGCGTAGTTGTCGTGCTCCTCGAGCCCGGTCGCCACCGTGAGGATGTTGGGGTCGAAGATGATGTCCTGGGGCGGGAAGCCGACCTTCTGCGTGAGCAGGTCGTAGGCCCGCTTGCAGACCTCGATCTTGCGCTGGTAGCTGTCGGCCTGGCCGTTCTCGTCGAACGCCATCACCACCACCGCGGCGCCGTAGCGGCGCACCAGCCGCGCCTGGGCGAGGAACTTCTCCTCGCCTTCCTTCAGGCTGATCGAGTTGACGACGCCCTTGCCCTGGACGCACTTGAGGCCGGCCTCGATCACCGACCACTTCGAGCTGTCGACCATCACCGGGACCTTGGAGATGTCGGGCTCGGCGGCCGCCAGGTTCAGGAAGCGCGTCATCGCCGCCTCGGAGTCGAGCATGCCCTCGTCCATGTTGACGTCGACGATCTGGGCGCCGTTCTCCACCTGCTGGCGAGCGATCTTGAGGCCTTCCTCGTAGTTGCCGGCGATCACGAGCTGCTTGAACTTGGGCGAGCCGGCGACGTTGGTGCGCTCGCCGACGTTCACGAAGTTGATCTCGGGCGTGAGGGTGAAGGCGTCGGTGCCGCTCAGGCGCAGTAGCGGCTCGACCGGCTTCGGCACGCGCACCGGCATCCCCTCGACCGCCTTGGCGATGGCGGCGATGTGCGGCGGCGTGGTGCCGCAGCACCCGCCCACGAAGTTGAGCAGGCCGCTCTCGGCCCACGCGCGAAGCTGCGGCGCGAGGCTCTCGGGCGTCTCGGGAAAGCCCGTCTCGAGGGTGGGGTCGGGCAGGCCGGCGTTCGGGTACGCGCTCACGAAGATGGGCGCGATCGAGGACAGTTCCTCGATGCGCGGCCGCATCTCCTTGGGCCCGAGCGCGCAGTTCATGCCGACGGAGAGCAGCGGCACGTGCGAGATCGAGTCCCAGAACGCCTCGACGGTCTGGCCGGTCATGTTGCGCACGCTGCCGGCCTGGATGAACGTCACCGAGGCCATGAGCGGCACCCGGAAGCCGACCTCGTCGAAGACCTTCTCGATCGCGAAGAAGGCGGCCTTGGAGTTGAGCGGGTCGAAGATCGTCTCGACGATCAGGATGTCGGCGCCGCCCTCCAGCAGCCCGCGCGCCTGGTCGGCGTAGGCCGCGACCAGCTCGTCGTAGCTGACGCCGCGCCAGCCCGGATCCTCGGCGCGGGTCGAGAAGCCCGCCATCTTGTTGGTCGGGCTGAGCGCCCCGGCGACGAAGCGGCGGCGCTTCGGGTCGGCCTTCATCGCCGCGTCGGCGGCGCGGCGCGCGCAGCGCGCGGCGGCCACGTTGAGCTCGACCGAGAGCGACTCCATCCCGTACTCGGCGAGCGAGATCGATTGGGCGTTGAAGGTGTTGGTCTCGATGATGTCGGCGCCCGCCTCGAGGTACTTGCGGTGCACCTCCTCGATCGCCTCCGGACGCGTGATGCAGAGCAGGTCGTGGAGGCCCTTCAGGTCCTGCTTGGCGTCGCGGAAGCGCTCGCCCCGGTAGGTGGCCTCGTCGAACTTGTAGCGCTGCACCATGGTGCCCATGGCGCCGTCGATGATGACGATCCGCTTCCTGAGCAGCGCTTCGAGCTCTTGTCCGACGTCGTTTCGGGTCTGGGTCATCGGGCCGTTTCCGTGGAGTGGCGATGGTGATCGCCGGGGAACGCGGCGATCTGGTGGATCGAGCAAGAATAGCGGAAGCGGCGGTCCGAGTGCTCGGATGGCTGTCCGTGGATGGGCCTCCTGGAGGCCGCCGGTCCCTCCCGGCTGGCGCCGGGAGGGGCCGCGACGCGCCCGCGCCAGCGGCGCGTACAGCGATCGACCGGATCGGCGATGGGACGGTGACGCGTTTCGCCGGCCCGGCGGGCGCCGGGCCCTCCGGCCGGGGCGGGGTCTTGGAAAGACCCCGGGGGGGCGCGCTTCGAGTGGCTCGCGCAACCGGCCGCGCCAGGGGCGCGCGGCGCGCCGTCGCGCCGGATTTGGGGTGGGGCCCCAGCCGGATTCACTCCGGCTGGGGCGGGGTCTTGGAAAGACCCCGGGAGACTCAGCGCACGGTGATCGTGGCGCTCGGCGGGCTCTCGTTGGCGCGCGCCGAGCGGTCGACCGCGGTCACCCGGTAGCGCACGTCGCCGAGCGGCGGTTTGGCGTCGAGGAAGCGCGTGCCGTCGATCAGGTTGGGCGTCACGCGGTCGCCGGCGCCGCTGGGGCGCAGCCGGTAGAGGTTGTAGCCCGCGACGTCGGCGTCCGGAGAGGGGTCCCAGCGCAGCTCGATCCCGGCGGGAGTCCGCGCGCCCACCAGCCCGGTGGGGGTCGCCGGCGGGGTGGTGTCCTCGGAGACGATGCTGACCGTCGCCGAGTCGTCGCTCTCGATCCACACGTCGGCGTTGCGGATCACGCTGCGCACGAGGTAGTTCTGGGTGCGGTCGACGGGCGCCGACGAGTCGGTCCAGGTGGTGTCGAGGATCGGCGTCTCGGTGAGGAGCGTGGGTTCGCTCTCCGCCGCCCAGCGGTAGACGCGGTAGGCGAGGGGACGCGTCTCGGCGGCGCCGTCCGACCGCGAAGCGGGCGCGGCCCAGCTCAGGCTCGCGGCGCGCTCGCGTCCCTGCGCGGTGAGGCTCACCGGCGGTGCGGGCGGCACGGACCACGCGATCGACACCGCGTTCGACGGCGTCGTGGCGTAGCCGGTGCTGCCGTAGGTGACCACGCGGTAGACGTTGACGGTGTCGGGCACCGCGCTGCCTTCGCGCAGCACCGCTTCCTTGAGCGCCACCCCCGCGGGGTCGGTGGGCACCGGCAGCACGAACGCGAGCTCGGGCTTGCTGGCGACCACGGTGACGTCGCCACCCACCGGCAGCAGCGAGTGCAGCACCTGGAAGCCCACCACGTCGGCCGGCTTGGAGCCGTCCTGGTTCTTCTGCGGGATGCTCCAGCGCAGCTCGATCGCGCCACGGGTCGCGGTCGCGGTCAGGTCCTTCACGAGGTCGGGCAGCTCGGACTCGGGGGGCCTGGGCATCCCCTCCTTGCCGCAGCCCGCGCTCGCGACGACCGCGACGGCGAGCGCGCCGGCGGCGAGGAGGCGGCCGATCGAGGGCGCGTTCCTCATCGCCCGAGCTCCTTCCGCGCCCGCGCCAGCGCGCGCACGATCGCCTCGCGGGCGGTCCCGCCGATCACGCGCCGCTGATCGGTCGAGCCGCCCGGCTCGAGGCCCTTCACGTGATCGAGGCGCAGGCGCGGGTGGATCGCTCGAAGCTCCTTCGCGTCGAGCGTGCGAGGGTCGCGGCCGAGCGCCAGCGTGGTGCGCACCAAGGCACCCACCGCCGCGTGCGCCTCCCGGAACGGCAGCCCGTCGCGGGCGAGGGCGTCGGCGACGTCGGTCATCATGAGCGCCGGGTCCTCGGCGGCGCGCTCCATGGTCTCGGTGCGGACCGAGAGCCGCGGCACCAGCGAGGTCAGCACCCGCACCGACCCTCGCACCACGTCGACCGCCTCGAAGAGCGGCTCCTTGTCCTCTTGCAGGTCGCGGTTGTAGGCGAGCGGTAGGCCCTTGAGCACCGTGAGGATCGCCACCAGGGCACCGTTCACGCGGCCGGTTCTTCCGCGGATCAGCTCGGCCACGTCCGGGTTCTTCTTCTGCGGCATGATGCTCGAGCCGGTCGAGTGGCTGTCGGGCAGCTCGACGAAGCCGAACTCGGCCGACGACCACAGCACCAGCTCCTCGGCGAAGCGGCTCAGGTGCGCCTGCAGGAGCGCCGCCGCGGCGAGGAACTCGACCACGAAGTCGCGGTCGCTGGTGGCGTCGAGGCTGTTGGCGGTCGGGCCGTCGAAGCCGAGCAGCTTGGCGGCGAGCTCGCGGTCGAGGGGGAAGGTGGTGCCGGCGAGCGCCGCCGAGCCGAGCGGCGAGCGGTTGAGGCGCTTGCGCACGTCGACGAGCCGCCCCCGATCGCGGGTCAACATCTCGTGGTAGGCGAGCAGGTGGTGGGCGAACCGCACCGGCTGGGCGCGCTGCAGATGCGTGTAGCCGGGCAGCACGGTGTCGACGTGGTGGGTGGCGAGGCCGACGAACGCGGCGTCGAGGGCGTGGACCTCGGCGGTGAGCGCGTCGATCTCGTCGCGGAGCCACAGCCGAAGGTCGGTGGCGATCTGGTCGTTCCTGCTGCGGGCGGTGTGGAGCTTGCCGCCGAGCGGCCCGAGGCGCGCGGTCAGCAGCCGCTCGACCGCCATGTGGATGTCCTCGTCGCCGGGCGCGAGCTTCGCCTTGCCCGAGGCGAGGTCGGCCTCCACCGCGCGCAGACCGTCGGCGAGCGCCTTGGCCTCGCGCGGCTTGAGCATCCCCGCCTTGGCGAGCACCTGAACGTGCGCCAGCGAGCCGCGCACGTCGTGGTGCAGCAGGCGCCGGTCGTAGGACACCGATGACGTGAACGCCAGCACCTCGGCGTCGACGTCCTCGGCGAAGCGCTGGCCGCGGGCCTCGCGGCCACCCGCCTTGGCGGCGGCCTTCGCGGGGGTACGG
>CAYMQR010000413.1:0-5039 GCA_964392195.1 uncultured bacterium
CCTTGCGCATGCGCGGATCGGGATCGCGCGCCGCGCGCTCGAGCGCGCCGCGCGCGAGGTCGGCGCGCGCGCCGTCGCCGCCGTCGACGGCGAGCCGCGCGAGCGCCGCGGTGGCGGCGCGCCGCACGCCGTGGTCCGGATCGCCGGTGAGGACGCCGAGCATCGCGTCCCGCACCGCCGCCGGCAGGCGCCCGGCGTGGCTCGCGACGGCGAGCGCCGCGAGCCGCACGTGGCTGTCGGCGTCACGGAGCCCGCCGAGCACCAGCTCCTCGACGTCCGCCTCCGGCGCGCCCCACTCGCGCAAGGCGTAGAGCGCCATCCGGCGCCGCATCGGCTCACCGGCACGCGCCGCCTCCACGAGCGCCGGCAGCGCGCTCGCGCGCTCAACGCGGATCAGCGCCAGCGCGTGATGGGCCGACCAGCGCACCTCGCTCACCGGATCGCCGAGCGCCTCGATCAGCACCTCCACCAGCCGCGCGGCGCCGCCGCCGAGCCGCGCGAGCGTGAACGCCGCGGCGTGGCGCCGCGCCGCCGCCGCGGCATCGAGGCGATCGCGGAGCCGCGCCGCGATGAGCGGCTCGACGGCCGCGAGCCGCACCAGCTCGTCCGCCGCGGCGCGCTGGACGAGCCCGCTCGCCTCGTCGAGGCACGCGAGCAGCTCCTCGGCGAGCCCGTCCGGCAGTGGCCGCGCGGCTCGCGCCGACGCCGCGCGCTCGAGCAACCCGGTCCACCGATCACGGCTCGACGCCAACGGACACCCACGGGCCGAGAGCGGTCGATCGCGCGCGAGCCGCGCCTCGCCGTGCGCCGCCGGCCACCGGCGCTACGCGAAAGCGCGTGCCTGAACGAGAATGACGACCGCACGGCCGCTCGGCAAGGACGCGCGCCGCGCACCGGCTCGACCCACCCGAGGACCGCATGAACGAGCGCACCCCCGCCGCGACGAGCCCCTCCACCCGCGCCGGCTTCCCCGCCGAGACGCCCACCGCGGAGAACCTGGTCGCGTCCCTCGATCCCGAGTCGCTGGGCGACGTCGAGGCGCGGCGCTGCTTCCTCGCGCTGCTGCTGGGCGAGCGCTTCGGGGTGCGCCACCGCGGCGCCGACGCCGAGCGGCTGCGGCGCGCGGTGATCGAGGACCAGCACCTCCTCGCCGAGCCGCCCGGCGAGGTCGGCCAGGCACGCTTCAGCCAGCCCGGCGTCGACTCGGTGTTCCCCGACCGCGCGGTGCTGCGCACCCACACCCGCGACGTGCCGTTCCTGGTCGAGAGCCTGAAGCAGCTCCTCGTCGAGCACGGCTTCGAGCCCACGCTGGTGCTGCACCCGATCTTCGCCATCGAGCGCGAGCCGGGCGGCCGCGTGCGCTCGGTGCGGCCCGCCAGCCACGAGCTCGACACCGCGTTCCACGAGTCGTTCATCCACATCGAGGCCGACGGCCCCGCGGGCGCCCACGGTGCGGCGATCGAGCGCGCCGCGCTCGACCTGCTGCGCGCCGCCCACGCCGCCGCCGCCGATCGCGACGCGATGCGCGCGCGCATGAGCGAGCTGGTGATCCACGAGATCGAGGTCGCCGACAAGGCGCCGCCGCCAGGCCCGGATCTGATGCCCGCCGACGCGGTGGCGGACTTCTTCCGCTGGCTCCTCGACGACAACTTCGTGTTCTTCGGCGCGCGCACCTACGAGGTCAGCGCGATCGGCGGCCGCGCCCACATCGGCACCCGCCTCGGCAGCGGCCTCGGCCTGCTGCGCGACGACGCGGCGAGCAGCGCCGCCCGGCCGGTGGCCGTCGACTCGCTGGCGCCGGAGCACCGCGAGCGCGTGCTGCTGCCGCGCCGGCTGGTCCTCGACAAGACCAACCGCCCGAGCCCGATCCTGCGCCGCGTGCCGATGGACTCGGTGAGCGTGCGCTTCTTCGAGCGCGGCACCATCCAGCGCGAGGAGCGCTTCCTCGGCCTCTTCACCCGCAAGGCGCTCTTCGAGCAGGCGAGCACGATCCCGATCCTGCGCACCAAGCACCGCAGGCTGCTCGATCGCGCCGGCGCGGTGGAGGGCTCGTTCGACGAACGCGAGCTCACCGTGCTCTTCAACGCGCTCCCCAAGGAGGAGCTCTTCCTCAACGACCCGGACGCGATCCTCGGCGCGATCCGCAACCTCCTCGACGCCCACGCCCAGGACCGGCTACGGATCGGCTGGCGGCCCACCTTCAGCGGCCGGCTGCTCGCGATCGGCCTCGCGATCCCCGACCGCTACTTCAGCGTCGAGGGTCTCGATCAGGTGGTGCGCCACCTCGAGGAGCGCCTCGCCACCAAGGTCCTCGAGCGCCGCGAGGGCCGCCCCGAGCAGGGCTTCCGCCAGGTCTACTTCTACGCCGCGCCGCGCCCCGCGACGCCACCCGATCCCGCGACCCTCGAGGCCGAGGCGCTGCGCCTGCTCGAGCCGTGGACCGAGAAGCTCACCGACCTGCTTCCGAGCGACCTCGACCCGGTGTGGGCCAACGCGTTCCCGCCCGCCTACCAGGACCTCGTGCCGGTGACGCGCGCGGTCGCCGACGTGGCGCTGCTGGCGTCGCTCGGCGAGGCCAAGCGCTTCGCGATCGGCGCGGTCCACCCGGGCGACCCCGACGGCGGCGATCCCACCGCGACGCTGCTGCGGATCGCGCACACCCACCCGCTCACCCTCGGCGCGGTGATGCCGGTGCTGCGCAACCTGGCGCTCGAGGTCATCGACGAGGCGGCGTTCCGCATCACTCCCGCCGGCCGCCCCGCGGCGCACCTGGACGTGTTCCGGGTGCGCGGGCGGCGCGGCGAGCTCCTCGACCGCGCGGTGGTGGAGGCCGCCGTGCTCGAGGGGCTGGCGCGCGTGCTGGAGGGCCAGGGCGAGGACGATCCCTTGAACGGCCTGATGACCGCGGCGGGGCTCTCGTGGCGGCAGGTGTGGATCGTGCGCGCCTACGTCCACCACGCGTTCCAGCTCGGCCTGATCCAGTCGCGCGCCACCGCGGCGGCGAGCCTGGTCGCCAACGCGCCGCTCGCGCGCAGCCTGGTGCGGTGGTTCGAGACCCGCTTCGATCCCGCCCAGCCCGATGCCGATCGCACCCGCGCCGACGGCGAGGTGGGCGCCGACGTGGCGCGCGCCATCGAGGCGATCGAGGACCCCACCGACTACAAGGTGTTCCGGGTGCTGCGCGACCTGATCGGCGCGACCATCCGCACCAACCACTTCCGCGACCCGGCGAGCCGCAGCCGCGCGCTGGCGATCAAGCTCGCGCCCGAGCGCGTCCCCGGCGTGCCGCGCCCCGCGCCGCGCCACGAGATCTTCGTGCAGGCGCCGGGGATGGAGGGTGTGCACCTCAGGGGCGGCGACGTGGCGCGCGGCGGCATCCGCTTCAGCGACCGCCCCGACGACTTCCGCACCGAGGTGCTCGGCCTGATGAAGACCCAGATGGTGAAGAACGCCATCATCGTGCCGGTCGGCGCGAAGGGCGGCTTCATCGTCACGGCGCCGCCGGCCGACCGCAACGAGCTCGCGAAGGCCGCGCTCGAGGCCTACCAGACCTTCATCGCCGCGCTCCTCGACGTCACCGACAACCGCGTCGACGGCCGCGTCGAGGCGCCGCCGCGGGTGGTGCGCCTCGACCGCGAGGACCCGTACCTGGTGGTCGCCGCCGACAAGGGCACCGCCGCCTACTCGGACGTCGCCAACGGCATCGCGGCGCGCTACGGGTTCTGGCTCGGCGACGCCTTCGCCTCGGGCGGCAGCCGCGGCTACGACCACAAGAAGCTCGGCATCACCGCGCGCGGCGCGTGGGAGTGCGCCAAGGTCCACTTCTGGGAGCTCGGACTCGACCCGGAGCGCGACCCGATCACCGTGGTCGGGATCGGCGACATGTCGGGCGACGTGTTCGGCAACGGGCTGCTGCGCAGCCGCACCGTGCGGCTCGTCGGCGCCTTCAACCACCGCCACGTGTTCCTCGACCCCGCTCCCGACGCCGAGCGCTCGTTCCGCGAGCGCGAGCGCTGCTTCCAGGCGGCGCTCGGCTGGGACGGCTACGACACCGGCCTGATCTCGGAGGGCGGCGGAGTGTTCCCGCGCCGCTCGCGGTCGATCCCCATCCCGCCCTCGATGCGCGCGATCCTCGGCACCGAGCGCGACACCGCGTCCGGCGAGGAGCTGATCCGCATGCTGCTCACCGCGCAGGTCGACCTGCTCACCAACGGCGGCATCGGCACCTACGTGAAGGCCTCCACCGAGGCGCACGCGGACGTCGGCGACAAGGCCAACGACGCGGTGCGCGTCGACGCCGCGCAGCTGCGCTGCAAGGTGGTGGCGGAGGGCGGCAACCTCGGCTTCACCCAGGCGGCGCGCTGCGAGTACGCGGCGAACGGCGGGCGCATCCACACCGACGCCATCGACAACTCGGGCGGAGTGGACTGCTCGGACCACGAGGTGAACCTCAAGATCGCGCTCGCCGTGGCGCGCGCGCGCGGCGCGCTCGATCTCGCCGCCGAGACCGCGGCGCTCGCCGCCGCCACCGAGGAGGTGTGCGAGCAGGTCCTCGACGACAACCGCAAGCAGGGGCTGGTGCTCGCGTACGACCAGCGCGCGAGCCGCGCGCGCTTCGAGGTCTACCAGGACATGATCGGCCGCCTCGCCGCGCTCGGGTTGCTCGATCCCGACCGCGAGGGGTTCTCGAAGCGCGAGCTCAAGATCCAGCGCGGCGACGGCCACGGCTTCTTCAAGCCGCAGCTCGCCGTGCTCCTCGCCCACGAGAAGCGCCGCATCTGCGACGCGCTGGTGCGCGGCACGCTCATCGACCGCCCCGCCCTGGCGGGGATGCTGACCGGCTACTTCCCGTCGTCGCTCGCGGCGCGCATCCCGGACGCGCTCGCGCTCCACCCGCTGCGGCGCGAGATCGTCGCCACGACGCTCTCGAACGAGGTGGCGAACCGCTCCGGGCTCACGTTCGTGACCGAGATCGAGCTCGCCACCGGCGCCGCCACCGAGGACGTGGTGAGCGCGTGGCTCTCGGCGCAGGCGGTGCT
>CAYMQR010000414.1:0-5038 GCA_964392195.1 uncultured bacterium
ACCTCGAGCTTGAGCGCCGTGAGCGAGAGATCGATGTCGGCGATGAAGAGCGCCAGCGACACGATGAGCGCCGCCATGCAGCCGACGAAGAGCCCGACGATCACCAGGGCGATCTCGAGCTTCGCCACCGCGCTCACGAACAACGTGATGATCAGCACCGCGGCGAGCAGCAGGCTGAGCGCCGCGCCCGTGATGCTGGCGCGGACGATCGCCGCGCGGCGCATCAGGATGCGGAGCTGGCGCGCGACGCTGTGCCGGTGATCGCCCTCGGCGCCGCGCAGCTCGACGGTCAGCTCGCGCGCCCGGTCGATCACCCGCCCGAAGCGGTTCGTCATCGAGAGCAAGAGCAAGCCCACACCCGAGATCAGGATCACGGGGCCGACCGCGAAGGTGAGGATCGGGACCAAGTCGTGGAGGGTCATCGTGGTGGCTCGGCGGCGCGCGCGGCGCCCGCGTCACTCGGGATGCGCGCTCTCGCAGTTCCAGCAGCGCGCGAGCGTGGAGTCGACCTCCTCGCCGCACGCAGCGCACCGCCACGGTTGCTCGATGGCGTCGGCGCGGCTCGCCTCGGCGATGAGCCGCAGCGCGAGCGGCGCGTCGCGCTCGTCGACGACCCACAGCTCGGGCCAGCTCCACGCCCACGGGATCCCGCCCTGCGCCGCTCCCGCGAACTCGTTGCGCACCTCCGTCGCCACTCCGCGCGCGGCCAGGTGCTCGCGAACGACCGCGAGCTCGGTGAGGTGGCGAGCCGTGTAGACGCGGACCATGAGCCGGCGCGAGCGTAACAGGCTGCCGAAGAACTCGCAGGCGCTAGCCGATCTCGACGGCGGGCGGCGCGACGTTCTCGGCGGCTCGCGCGGCCGCCGCTCTCAGCCGCTGATCGACTGGACCGCGCGCATCGCCTTGCCGAGGTAGTGGTAGGGTGGCGTCTTGCTGCCCTCGTCCTTCGGCTCGTACGGCCCGGTCAGGTAGGGCACGTACATCGAGCGGCGCAGGCTCGCGGTGCCGGTGGCCTGCGACTGGGCGACGCGGTGCCAGGTGCGGCCGTCGTGGACGGTGAGGTCGCCGGGCTGGGTCTCGACGCAGACCTCGCTCGGATCGGCGTCGTGGCTCACGAAGTAGACCTTGCGGAAGCAGGTGTCCCAGAAGCCCTGGGTGTGGCTGCCGGGGATGATGCGCAGCCCGCCGTTAGCGGCGTTGCAGGCGTCGAGGTGCAGGCCGACGTTCAGCATCCGCACCGGCATGCGGCCGTAGAAGACGTCGCGCAGGCCGTCGGTGTGCCAGCCGAGGCGCTTGTAGATCGAGCCCTTCACGTTCATGTAGCGGTTGACGACCACGCCGTCCTTCTCGGCGTCGCCGACGCGGGCGTTCTCGCCGACCAGCTTGCGGATCGGCTCGAAGCGCGGGTCGTGGACGAAGCGCTTGATCTCGTCGGAGAACGTCGACGAGAACGTGAAGCGCTGCACCCAACGCGCGCCCTTCTCGTTCTTCCCGAAGAAGACCGGGATGCCGTTCACCTTGGTGCGGCGCTCGGCGAACCACTGGCCCTCGATGCGCTCGAGCTCGCGGGTGATCATCGCGATCTCGTCCGCGCTCGCGACCTGATCGAAGACCAGGAAGCCGTGGGTGTCGAGGAAGGCGCGTTGCTCGGGAGTGATCTCGGCGCCGAGTCGGAAACGTGTGGTGACCGGCAGCGTCGAAGGGGCGGACGCCGGCGCGGCGGCGGCGAGGGTCTCGATCTTCGTCATGTTCATCGGTCCTTCAGGCGGCGGACGCCGGTGCCGGCGCGGCCGCGGTGGGTCGGTCGAGGGAGAGAAGACGCAGCGCCGCGGCGACGAGGTGGTCCTCGACGGCGCTGGCGGCGTGGGCTTCGGGGATGGACGATCGCGCCGGATCGGCGCCGGCCACGAGCACCAGCTCGCGCGGCGCCGTGAGCGCGTAGCGGATCACGAGGTGGTTGAGGCTCTGGAGCGCCAGGCGAAGCTCGGCGGCGGGCCGGCCGAGCATGCGGCCGAGGAGCGCCGACGTCTGCTCCAGGAACGGGAGCTGCTGGGTGTCGCGCCAGCGTGCGTCGACCTCGCCGGTGTCGAGGACGGTGCGCATCATGAGCTTGATCTCGGCGCGATGGGCGCACGCGAAGCGGAAGCCGGCGCGCACCACGCGCTCGATCAGGGCGGCGAGGTCGAGGCCCTCGGCGAGGGCCTGGTCGAGGTCGGCGCGCAGCGGGTCGAGCTCGGCGTACATCGCCGCGATCGCCGCCTGGTAGAGCGCGTCCTTGCTGCCGAAGTAGTGGTGGACGAGGCCGAGGCTGACGCCCGCGCCGCGCGCCACGTCGCGCACCGAGACGCCGTCGAGCCCGTGCTCGGCGAAGAGCACCGACGCCGCCCCGAGCACCTTGCGGCGGGTCGCTTCGGCATCCGCGTTGATGGGGCGCGCCATGACGGGGACAGAATTAATCGGTCGTCCCATTAATTGTCAAGCGGGCGGAGTCACCTTTCGACCAGCCATTGGTGCTGGTGCCACCCACCTCACTTGCTAGTGACCACTAGCAGACATTGCTGGTACTGGCTTGCAAATCTTGCTGCGAACCACTAGCAAACGCCGTTTCCAGTGGACCCAACTCGCCGTTTGCCTTGCGGATCGGCCCCCCAGACCCCATTCTGGCCGTCCGTGAGCCCCCGTATCCCCGAATCCTCCCGCCGGACGGCTGCCCGCGACACGTCGCTCGACGACGCCGCCCGCTGCGCGGAGCTCACCGTCGAGGTCGTCCCGTCACTCGCCGCCGTCGCCCCCGCCGAGTGGGACGCCCTCGCCGGCGACGACGACCCGTTCCTCGAGCACGCCTTCCTCACCGCCTTCGAGACCAGCCGCTCCGTCGGCAAGGGCACCGGCTGGGAGCCGCTTCACGTCCTGGTCCGCCGCGCCGGCCGGCTGGTCGCCGCCGCGCCGCTCTACGCCAAGAGCCATAGCTACGGCGAGTACATCTTCGACTGGGGCTGGGCCTCGGCGGCCCAGCGCGCCGGCATCCGCTACTACCCCAAGCTGCTCTCGGCAGTGCCGTTCACGCCCGCCACCGGACGCCGGCTGCTGGTGGAGGGTGGCACCACCGCCGGCCCCGCGTTCGAGGCGCTGCTGGCCGGCATCCACGCAGTGGCCGACCAGCTCGGCGTGTCGTCGATCCACTGGCTCTTCCTCAGCGCCGACGAGCACGCCGCCCTGGCCGAGCGCGCCGGGTTCCTCGCTCGCACCACCTACCAGTTCCACTTCACCAACCCGGGCTACGCGAGCTTCGACGACTACCTCGGCGCGATGCGCTCCGCCGCCCGCAAGGAGGTCCGCCGCGAGCGCCGCAAGGCCGCCGAGTCGGGCCTCACCCTCGCCACCAAGCGCGGCACCGAGCTCAGCGACGCCGAGTGGAAGGCGCTGTTCCGCTTCTACACCGACACCGCCGCGCGCAAAGGCGCGATCGCCTACCTCACCCAGCGCTTCTTCGAGGAGGTCCGCCGCACCCTCCCGCACCGCCTGGTGGCCGCCCTCGCCTCGCGCGGCGACGAGCCGGTCGCCGGCGCGCTCGCGTTCCACAAGGGGCGCCAGCTCTTCGGCCGCTACTGGGGCGCCGTCGACGAATTCGAGGCGCTCCACTTCGAGCTCTGCTACTACCGCCTGATCGAGTTCGCCATCGAGCACCGCCTCGACCGCTTCGAGGCCGGCGCGCAGGGCGAGCACAAGCTCAAGCGCGGCCTGCTCCCTTCGCCGACCTACAGCATCCACTGGATTCGCCACCCCGGCCTCGCCGAGGCGATCGCCGAGTACCTGCCGCGCGAGACCCGCTCGGTGGAGGCCGAGATGGACTACTTCGCCGAGCACTCGCCGTTTCGCCGCGACGAGCCCGGCGGCTCCGGAGACGGCCCATGACCTTCCTCGACCTCCACCCCGCCGCCGACGGAGCCGACGACGCCGGCACCTCCGCACCGCCGCCCGACGTGGTGCGAGTGCTCGTCGAGAACCACCGCCAGTTCTTGGGCTTCCTCGAGAAGCGCGTCGGCTCGCGCGCGCAGGCCGAGGACATCCTCCAGGACGCGTTCGTGCGCGGCCTCGACAAGGCCGGCTCGATCCGCGACGGCGAGGCGGCCACCGCGTGGTTCTACCGCCTGCTTCGCAACGCGATCGTCGACCACGCCCGCCGACGCGGCGCCGAGAGCCGCGCCCTCGAGCGCGCCGCCGTCGAGCCGGATCTCCTCTCGCCCGCCGACGACCGCGAGCTGATGGACACCGTGTGCGGCTGCGTCACGAGCCTGCTCGACACGCTCAAGCCCGAATATGCCGACGCGCTCCGCCACGTCGACCTCCGCGGCGCCGCGGTCCGCGACTGGGCCGATTCCGCCGGGATCACCGCCAACAACGCCGCGGTGCGCCTGCACCGCGCGCGGCAGGCGCTCAGACGCCAGGTCGAGCGCACCTGCGGCACCTGCGCGACCCACGGCTGCTTCGACTGCCACTGCGGCGACGCACCCGGCCACTGCTCGTAGCCCGGGCCGGTCCCGCCGCTTTTCCCGAAACGCCGGGTGTAAGACCCGCGGGGCCTGTGCGTCTTCCTTTCGAAGCGCGACGAGGACACGGCCGAATAGCCGGCCGCCGCCTCTCGCCGCGCCTCGGAGATCGCCATGGCCTGCCACACCACCCAGAGCTGCACCTGCAACCCCTGCCGCTGCGAGACCTGCCGCTGCGGCGAAGCCCCCCGCAGCACCGAGGCTCGCACCGAGAACCAGCCGGCGCGCTGTTCGTGCGGGACGAGCTGCCGCTGCGGCGATCACTGCGACTGCGCCCCCGCGTGACGTCCTGGCCCGAACCGGACCGAGCCCACGAGCGCACCCCGCGCCGTGGGCTCGGTCGCTTCCGTCCGATCTAGTGCCACGAGGGCGTCCCATGCAGACCCGAAGTCCGGCGCGCGAGCCCCGCGCGAGCGCCCCATCTCACCATCGCTCCTTCGCTCCCGTCCGCCCGCGAATCCCGGCCGGCGTGCTTCGCGTGGCGGTGG
>CAYMQR010000415.1:0-5035 GCA_964392195.1 uncultured bacterium
CCGTGACCTCGAGGACAAGCTCGCGCGCGCCGAGGTGATCGACCCCTCGAAGCACAAGGGCGACCGAGTGGTGTTCGGCGCCACGGTGCACCTCGAGGACATGGCGAGCGGCGACCGTGTCACGTACCGGATCGTCGGCGAGGATGAGGCCGACCTCTCGATCGGCAAGATCTCGATCACGTCGCCGGTCGCGCGCGCCCTGATCGGCTCCGAGGAGGGTGACGAGGTCACCGTGCGGGTGCCGTCGGGGATGCGCAAGCTCGGCATCCTCAAGGTCGAATTCGTGTGACCGGCGGCCGCTCGGGCGCGGGCTTTCGCTTGAAAGCGCGCGCGCGCCTGCAATAGCTTGGCTGCCGATTTGGCCCGAAGATCCGGCACCGGTCGCGGCACGCGCGGCCGGTGTGTCGTTTCGAGGGACGGCAGAGGAGCCCGATGAGCGATTTTCCCCGTATCGATCGGCTGCCGCCGTACGTCTTCGCGGAGGTCAACGACCTCAAGATGAAGGCGCGGCGGCGGGGCGAGGACATCATCGACCTCGGGATGGGCAATCCAGACCAGCCCACGCCCCAGCACATCGTCGACAAGCTGATCGAGGCCGCAGCCAAGGGCCGGAACAACCGCTACTCGGTCTCGCGCGGCATCCCCAACCTGCGGCGCGCCATCACCGAGCACTACGAGGAGCACTACGGCGTGCAGCTCGACGCCGAGACCGAGGCGATCGCCACGATGGGAGCGAAGGAAGGCCTCTTCCACCTCATCCTCGCGGGCACCGGCCCGGGCGACGCGGTGCTGGTGCCGACGCCGAACTACCCGATCCACAGCTACGCCGCGGTGATCGCGGGCGCCGAGCTCCTGACCGTGCCGTTGCTGGGCGGCGAGGACGACTTCTTCGACCGGCTCCGCAGCGCGTTCGAGCGCCACTGGCCGCGTCCCAAGTTCATGATCCTGTCGTTCCCCAACAACCCGACCACCAAGGTCGTCGACCTCGACTTCTTCGAGCGGGTGGTGCGTTTCGCCACCGACCAGAAGACCTGGGTGATCCACGACTTCGCTTACGCGGACCTCGCCTTCGACGGCTTCCGGCCGCCGAGCTTCCTGCAGGTCCCGGGCGCCAAGAAGGTCGGCGTCGAGTTCTATTCGCTCTCCAAGAGCTTCAACATGCCGGGCTGGCGGGTCGCGTTCTGCCTCGGCAACAGGGAACTGGTCGGCGTGCTGGGGCGGCTCAAGAGCTACATCGACTACGGCATCTACCAGCCGGTGCAGATCGCCGCCACCGTCGCGCTCCGCGGTCCGAAGGAGTGCATGACCGAGATCACCGATCTCTACAGGCACCGGCGCGACGTCCTGATCCAGGGGCTGGCGCGAGCCGGCTGGACCGTAGAGCCGCCCAAGGCGACGATGTTCGTGTGGGCGCCGATTCCGCCGCAGTATCAGGCCCTCGGCAGCATCGAGTTCGCGAAGCTGCTGCTGCGCGAGGCGAAGGTGGCCGTGTCGCCGGGCGTGGGGTTCGGTCCGGACGGCGAGGGCTTCGTCCGCTTCGCGCTGGTCGAGAACGACCAGCGCACCCGCCAGGCGATGCGCAGCATCCGCGCGATGTTCCAGGGAACGGGCGTGGCCGAGAGCGACGCACCCGCCGCCGAGGTGCACGCATGACCAGGCTGGGCGTGGGAGTGCTGGGCTTCGGTACGGTCGGTGCCGGCGTCGTCAAGCTCATCCAGGAGCGGGCCGAGCTGATCCGCGGACGGACCGGGATCGACGTTCGGCTGCGCTGGGTCGCCGACCCGGACACCAAGCGCGAGCGCGAGGTGGAGCTGGTCGACGCGCCGCACCTGGCGAGCGCGGAGGACCGCCTGGGCGATCCGGACGTGCAGGTGGTCGTGGAGCTGATCGGCGGCATCGAGCCGGCGCGCACGCTGATCCGCAAGGCGATCGCCGCCGGCAAGCACGTCGTCACCGCCAACAAGGCGCTGCTCGCGCGGCACGGCGCGGAGATCTTCGCCGCGGCGCGAGAGCGCGGCGTCCGTGTCTCGTACGAGGCGTCGGTCGCCGGCGGCATCCCGATCCTGCGCTCGATCCGGGACGGCTTCACCGCGAACCGGGTGACGGCGGTCTACGGAATCATCAACGGCACCGCGAACTACATCCTCACCCGCATGGACGAGGAGGGGGAGGAGTTCGCGAACGTGCTGCGCGACGCGCAGCGCCTCGGCTATGCCGAGGCGGACCCCACCTATGACGTCGACGGCCTCGACGCCGCCCACAAGCTGGTGCTGCTGGTCCACCTGGCGCTCGATCGCTGGATCACCCTCGACGATTTCTACATCGAAGGGATCCGCGGCATCTCGCCGATCGACATCCACTACGCGCGGGAGTTTGGCCTCAGGATCAAGCTGCTCGCGATCGCGAAGGAGACGCCGAACGGGATCGAGGCGCGGGTTCACCCGACCATGGTGCCGAGCCGCCACCTGATCGCCGACGTCCGCGGCAACTTCAACGCGGTGTTCGTCGCGGGGGACGCCGTGGGACCGACGCTCCACACCGGGCAGGGCGCCGGCATGATGCCGACCGCGAGCGCGGTGCTGGGCGACATCCTCGACGTGGTGCGGCTGGCGCCACCGTCACCGGAATCCGACGGGCTGTGCCGGGAGCAGCGCGGCACCGTGGTGCCGTTCGGGGACCTCGTGGTGCCGTACTACCTGCGGTTCTCGGTGCTCGACCGTCCCGGAGTACTCAGCAGGATCTCGGGCGTGCTGGGCGAGCACGACATCTCCATCGCCTCCGTCATGCAGCCGGAACGCAAACATGGCCAGCCGGTACCGATCGTGATTCGCACCCACGACGCGCGCGAGCGCAACGTCCGCGCGGCGTTCGAGGCGATCGGCCGCTTCGACTTCGTGACCGAGCCGCCTCACCTGATCCGGATCGAGATGGCGCTGGGAGGCGAGTCGTGAGGCGCACGCTCGCCCTCGAGCTGGTCCACGCGACCGAATCGGCCGCGATCGCCGCGGCGCGCCGGATGGGGCGTGGCGAGGAGCGGGCCACGTTCCTGGCCGCCGCCGACGCGATGCGCGCGGCCCTCGACGCCGCGCGCCTGGAAGGTCGGTGCGTGATCGGGCCCGCGGAGGCCGACGTGCCGCACGAGCTGTCGCTCGGGCCGGCCCAGGCGGCCGAGGTCGGTGGCGCCGGCGATGGCCTGCTCGATCTGACCGCGATCCCCCTCGAGGGGACGGGTGCTTGCGCTGCGGGCGATCCGAACGCGCTCAGCGTGCTGGTCGCCACGCGCGCCGGCGACACGCGCCGCGTGCCGCCCGTGTACATGGACAAGATCGCCGTCGGCCCTGGCGCGGCGGGCGTGGTGGACATCGACGCGCCTCCCGCGGACAACCTCGCCAAGGTCGCGCGCGCGCTCGGCACCAAGGTGGGCGAGCTGACGGTCGCGATCCTGGACCGCCCGCGGCACCGCGAGTTGATCCGCAAGGTGCGCGAGTGCGGGGCGCGTATCCGGCTCATCAAGGACGGCGACGTGAGCGCTGCGCTCGCGACGCTCATCCCCACCTCCGGCCTCGACGTGTTGATGGGGGTCGGTGGGGCGCTCCAGGGGATGATCGCCGCCACCGCGTTGCGCTGCGGAGGCGGGGACCTGCAGGCCCGCCTGGTGGTCTCGAACGCCGACGATCGCCACGCCGCCGAAGCCGCCGGCTTCGCGGTCGACGGCATCCTGACCCTCGACAGCTTTTCCTCGAGCGACGCGATCGTGGCGGCGACCGGGGTTACGTTCGGCGACTCGCTCCGCGGGGTGCGTTTCGGCGGTGGGTTGGCGGTCACCCACTCGATGGTCGTCCGGGCCCGCACCGGTACGCTGCGCTTCATCGAGTCGCACGTCCGTACCGATGTCCTCGAGCGCGCCGCGACCCACGCCGGGCCCTGAGCGGTCCGCCGACCCGCCTCATCACGCCCCCCGATTGCTCGAAACAGTCGCGAATTCGCGCGGCTGCGAACGGAATGCTTGCGGGCCGCGGAAGCGTCGGGATAAAGTCGACCGTCTACTCGGCTGAGGCTCCCCCTCTGCATGGTCATCAACTGCCCGAACTGCAACGCTCGTTTCCGGATCGACGCTTCCGGGATCAAGCTCGAGCGCTTCAAGGTTCGTTGCCCGAAGTGCGCCGACGGCATCGTGGTGGAGAATCCACCCGAGGTCGACGTACCGGTCGCGCTCGAGGCCGAACCACCGGCGCCCGCCACGAGTGCGGCTAGCACCCCGCCGGCGCCTTCCAACCCGCTGGAATCGTTGGACTCCGAACCGGTAACCTCGTCGCTCGGGGGGCTCGGCTCTGAGCGGCCGACGGACACCGTCCCGGCGGAGCCAGACGCCCTCGAGCGGGAGGGTGAACGCACCGCGGCGTTGCGCTCGAGCTGGGACGACGAGCCGCGCACCGAAGACCTGGTGGCGTCGCTGACCCAGGCGATGGAGGACGGCGAGGGCGGCGGCGAGACGCTCCGGATCGCGTCGCGAAAGCGGCCCGGCGCCACCGTGACGGGGAAGGGCGCCGACACGGAGGAGCGCACCCGCGAGGTGAAGGACTCGATCGAAACGGTCCGTGCCGAGCTCACCGAGCGCTTCGACGAGTTCATGAAGCACAACTACTTCGAGCTCCTCGGGGTATCGAAGGAGTCGACGCAGGACGAGGTCAAGAACGCGTACTTCAAGCTCGCGAAGAAGTACCACCCGGACCGCTACGTCTCGCAGTTCTCCGACGAGGAGATGCGGCGCCTGCGCGAGGTCTCGTCACGGCTCAACCTCGCGTTCAACGAGCTGCGCGATCCCGATCGGCACAAGCAGTACGTGCTCAAGATCACGCAGCCGGAGCGCTACGAGAAGCAGCAGAGCGCCAACCGGGTGATGGAAGCGATGATGCAGTACGAGAAGGGCAAGGTGCTCTTCAACAAGCAGAACTACCCCGAGGCGCTCAAGTGCTTCGAGTGGGCCGTGGAGCTGCACTCCACCGAAGCCGAGTACCACTACATGGTGGGCCAG
>CAYMQR010000416.1:0-5029 GCA_964392195.1 uncultured bacterium
AAGCGGCTCGTCGCCGCCGGGGCTCGCCGCACCCAATTGCTTCACAGCCTCTCCGCCGCGCCGGGTGACGGGTCCGATCGTGGCGCGCCTTCGCCGCGCGGGTCACGGGGCGACCGTGAGCTTCACCTCGCGCGCGTCGCGGGCGGCGTGGATCGAGAGCACGCCGGTGGCCTCGTCGAAGGCGTGCTCACCGCCCTCGAGCCGCACCGTGAAGCCCGCGGGCCAGCGGCGCGCGCGAGGGAGCCACACCTCGGTGGGGCCGACGGCGGTGTCCGCGGGCGCGAAGGAGAGCTCGTAGCGCCGCGCGGCGCCGTCGAAGCACGAGCGAAGCGGCACGCCCGCGACGGCGCGCGGATAGGGCCGGATCAGCGGGTCGAGCCACGGCCGCTCGGCGCCGCCCACGTCGACGACGCTCGCGCGCTCGTCGTTCCAGTCGGGGCCGACCGGGTCGTACATCCACGCCGTCCAGGAGAAGAGGTGACGGTCGAAGAGCCGGCACTGGTCCTCGAGCATCGCGGCGGCGCCGCGCACTCCGTTCAGCGCGCCGAACTCGCCGATCACCACCGGCCAGCCGCGCCGCTCGGAGAGCTCGGCGATGCGCCGCGCCGCCCGTCCCACGCTCGAGAAGCGCCGCCCGAGGTAGCGCCCGAGCCCGATCGACGCGAAGTCGTAGAGGTGGGGCGCGAACCCCAGCCGTTCGCCCGCGACCTCGCCGAGGCGGATGCGCTGACCGACCTGCAGCGGCGTGGGCTCGGTGAAGACCATGCGGTCGGGATCGCCGGCGCGCAGCGCCTCGACCGCGCGCGCCGAGAAGCGCGCCAGCACGTCCTCCTCGAAGCGGCCCGACCACAGCCACGAGGGCGGACCCATGGGCTCGTTCCAGAAGTCGTAGCCGAGCACCCGCGGCACGCCGCGGAAGCGCCGCGCGACGCGCTCGAGCGCCGCCAGGAAGGAGTCCTGCAGGCCGCGCTCGCCGAGCCAGAAGTCGCGCTCGGCGCGGATCACGCCCGGGGCGAGGAAATACGCGAGGAACCAGCGCCGCCCGCTCCGCCAGCCCGGCGTCGCGCGGTCGTCGGGCGGCAGCGCCCACCCGGGTGCGCCGGAGCCGCCGTAGGCGCGCGAGAACAGGTCCTGGTGAAGGTCGACGAGGACGTGGAGGCCGCGCTCGCCGAGGGCCCGCGCCAGCGCCACGGCGCGCGTCAGGTAGGTCTCGTCGATGCGGCCGCGCGCCGGCTCGACGCCCTCCCAGGTGAGGACCAGCCGCGCGAGGTTGAAGCCCCACTCGCGGAGCGGGTCGAGGTGGCGCGGCTCGGGGTCGAAAGGCAGGAAGGGCGGCAGCTTGGAGCGGCCCGAGAGGTTGAGGCCGTGGAACAGCCGGACCCGTCCCTGGTCGTCGCGGAACCAGCGCCCGTCGGGGCGGATCTCGTCCACGGCTCGGCGCGGCTCAGCGGCGTGGGCGCCGGCGCAGTCTTGCGATCGCGGCCAGCGCGGCGGCGAGCGGCGCCACCATGGCGGCGCGATCGGCGTTGGTGAGCGGCGCTCCGGCCGCGGCGATCGTCGAGCCGCAGTCGGCGGTGTCGCAGCCGTTGCCCACGCCGTCGCCGTCGGTGTCGGTCTGCAGCGGGTTCACGAGGCTCGGGCAGTTGTCGTGGCCGTCCTCGATGCCGTCGCCGTCGGTGTCGCTGCCCGCGACGCACTGGTAGATCCGCACGTCGTCGACGAACCAGCCGACGTCGGTGCCTCCGACATCGGTACCGATACGGAAGCGGAAGCGCACGTCGGAACCGGCAAGCGGCGAGAGGTCGAGCTGGGTCGCCGTGTAGCCCCAGCTGTCGTTGGTGAACGCGCTGCGGCCCCCGATCGGGTTGTTGAACCCCGCCGCGACGGTGCCGTTGTAGGCCGCGCCCGCGACGTAGAGCGGCAGGCTGTCGAACCAGGTGACGCCGCCGTCGGTGGAGTGCTCCAGCACGCCACCATCGTCCGTGGAGTGGAACCCGAACGAGTGGTTGAACTGCATGCGGGTCGAGCCGGCGGGGATGTGCACCGAGGTGGTCATCGTCGCCACCGAGTCGGAGCGCGTCCCCAGGTCGATCCCCCACAGGCTGTGGGTGCCGCTGGTGGCGAACGAGTCGTCGTAGATGCCGCCTCCCGCGGTCCACGCCGCGCTGCCGATGAGCGCCTGCGACGCCCACGTCGTGGAGGTGGTGAACTCGAAGGTGTCGAAGAACACCTGGTCCAGGTACTGGCCGGCGGAGCAGTAGGCGGGGACGGCGGGCTGCGCGGGCGCGCACGGCCACGGGCTCGCGAGCTGGACCGCGGCGAGCGCGTTCTGCACCTGGGTGCAGTCGCCGGCGCCGATGCCGGTGACGCCGCCGACGAGGTCGGCGCAGCTCTGGACGAGGGCGTTGGCGGCGTCGGCGAAGTCGGACGCCGAGACCAGGTAGCGCGTCAGCGCGCGGTAGTGGACGTGCGCCGCCTTGGTGAGGCCGATGCCGATGACCTGGACGCCGTTGAAGGTGCCGCCGTCGACGAGGAGCTGGAAGGCGTGGTCGGGGACCAGCGCGTTGGTGTGGATGCCGCCCTGATCGCTGCCCGGGTTCTCGCACTTGAACTGGGGATCGGAGAGCTTGCCGGGATCGCCCAGGGTGGTGGGGTCGGCCATGTCGCGGAGCGCGCCCACGTCCGGGATGTCCTCGCCGACCTCCCAGCGCACGCCGGCGGTGTCGCTGCCGGCGCCGTTCCACTGGTCGACGGTCTCGCCGAAGATGTCCGCGAACGACTCCGCGAGCGCTCCCGACTGCATGTACGAGTAGAGGTTCGCGGTCGAGTCGATGAGCGCGTGGGTGAGCTCGTGGGCGACGACGTCGTCGGCCTGCGCGTAGCCGGCGGTGAAGAACACCTCGGTGCCGTTCCAGCTCGCGTCGCCGTAGGGCGGGCAGGTCTTACCGGTCGGGCAGTAGTGGACCGTGGTCACCAGCGGCGCGCCCGCGCCGTCGTAGCTGTCGCGCCCGAAGGTGGCGGCGAAGTAGTCGTAGAAGGAGCCCGCGTAGTCGTAGGCGCGGTCGGCGTCCACGTCGCCGGTGGCGGCCTGGCCCTCGGAGCGCACCAGGGTGCCGGGGAGCGTGGCGCCGCCGCCCGCCGTGTAGACCTGGCGATCGCGGGCGTGGGCGAGCTGGCTGAACGAGAGCAGCCGCGCGCCGGTGTGCGCGTCGATCCACGCCAGCTCGCGCGCGCCCGCGCCGCGCGCCTCGACCCGCCACGCGAGCCGCGCCGGGTGGGTGGCGCGATCGAGGAGCGCGCGGCTCAGCACCTCGAGCCGCGGCGCGTCGAAGGCGAGCTCGCGCGCCGCGCCGTCGCGCTTGGCGAGCTCGGCGCGGGCAGCCTCGACGGCCGCGGCCGCGCTCAGGCGGGGAGTGGTGGCGAGGCCGCGCGGCACCACCGCGGTGCGCGCCAGCACCGACCGCACGCCGTCGCGGTCGAGGTGGATCGTCAGCTCGCCGCCGGTGACCGGCACGCCGTCCACCAGCTGGCGCAGCCGCACGTGCTCGATGCCGAGCTCGTCCGGCGCGCTCGCCGCGCTCACCGCCACCGCGGCGCGCCCGGCGAGCCCGAACGCGGCGCCGTACCCGTCCACGAACGCGAGCGCCCGCTCGCGCGCCGGGCTCGTGGCCGAGCCGGCGTCGCGGATCACCCGCGCGCGCTCGGCGGCGACGAAGCTCGCGAGGCCGGTGACCGGCGAGCGGCTCACCGTGATCCGTCCGTCGGCGTGCGACTGCATGGCGGCGATCGCCTCGTCGACCGAATCCGCCGCGAGCACGCGCGCGGGGATGGACACGCTCGCGGCGACCGCGAGGAGGGTGGCGCAGCACACGAGCCACGCGCGTCGTGACGATCTCATGGAGCTCCCCCCGGCGCGCCCGACGATCGGCGGCACTGTCCGGAGCCCGAGTCTAGCGTGACGACCGGGGTCGGCTCCCAGCGCACGGACCCTCGGCGAGCAGCCGGGTGCGACTCAGCTCGAACACCAGGTCGGGGCCGAAGAGCCGCGACACGGTGCGGAATCCGGGCCGCGCGCCGCCGCCGAGCAGCCGCGCGACGATCAGGATCGCCGCCTCGCGCGTCACCGAGTACGTGTCGCGGGTCTCGATCACCGCCGCGTGCGCGGCGCCGGCGGCGCTCGACGCCTCGCCCCAGATCAGCGTCCGCCCGTGGGCCAGGTAGCGGTCGTCGGGAGGGACGTCGAGCGCCTCGACCGCGGCCTCCGCGACGGCGCGGACCGTGCGGTTCGCGAGCGCGCCCAGGAGCGGCCGGGCGAGCCTGAGCGCCGCGAGCTGCGCGGGCGGGAACCGGGTGTAGACCACGATGTCGGGGATGCCCGTGGAGGCGTGGGCGCTCACCAGGTCGCCCCACGGGATGGCGTGGACCGTGACGGAGCGCCCGTCGAGGCGAAGCGCGCGCGCCTGGCTGAAGAACGGCACCGCCGCGAGGACGCCGTCGCGGCGCACCAGCGAGCCGTGGGGCATCTGGCGCAGCGCGGTCTTGAGCGAGCCGGCGGCGGCCTTGTTGGGCCCGACGAACGCCAGCTCGAGGCGATCCGCGCCGGGGAGCGCGCGGTGGAGCCGGGTCGCCAGGCAGTCGGTCGGGACGGTGTCGAAGCCGACGCCGGGGAGGAGCATCACGCGCGTCCGGCGCGCCCGCTCGTCGCGGGCGCGGAGCGCCTCGTAGGTGGCGATCTCGCCCGAGATGTCGAGGTAGTGGCAGCGGGCCTCGATGGCCGCCTCGGCCATCGGCACGCAGGTCTCGTCGAACGGCCCGGCGCAGTTGAGCACCAGCGCGGCGTCGGCGAGATGGCGCTCGACCGTCGCGGCGTGCGCCAGATCGAAGACCCGCGCCTCGAGCCCGAGGCGCGCCGCGAGGCCGGCCACGGCGGCGCCGTCGCGGCCGGCGAGCACCGGCCGCAGGCCTTGCCGGCATGCGTGGCGCGCGATCAGCTCGCCGGTGTAGCCGTTCGCGCCGTAGAGGATCCACG
>CAYMQR010000417.1:0-5018 GCA_964392195.1 uncultured bacterium
GGCCGATGCCGATCCACCAGACGAAGTTGATGATGTCGAAGCCCCAGCCGACCGGGACGTTCACGCCCCAGATGCCGATCCCCTTGTAGAAGAGGTAGCCGACGCTGAGCAGCAACAGGTTCAGGAGCCCGAAGCCGACCGTGAAACCGAGCAGCCAGGTCCGCCCCGTCGACTTCGACAGCACGAACGAACTGATCTTGTCGGTGATGGTGGCGAACGATTGCTCGCCGCCCACGATCGGCGGTGGGCCGCGCCGCATGGGCGCGGACTCCGCGGAGGTCAGGGGTTCGATCTGCATCGCTGGTGCGATCCGTCAGCGGTACGCCGCCGTCAACCGTGCTCGGTGCCGAGAGCGGGATTGGGGTTCCGTACGGCGGCCAGGTACGTGGTCCGAGGCCGCGTGTTCAGGTCGGTCAGGAGCCCGTAGTTGCGCGGATCCGCCTTCGCCTTCGCGATCGCGCTCCCGGCGTCGTTCAGGTCGCCGAAGACGATCGACTGGGTCGGGCAGGCCTGCTGGCACGCCATGACGATCTCGCCGTCGCGGATCGTGCGCCCCTGGCGCTCGGCGTCGTTGCGCGCGGCGTTGATGCGCTGCACGCAGTAGGTGCACTTCTCCATCACGCCGCGGCTGCGCACCGTCACGTCCGGATTGCGCGCCAGCTTCAGGCTCTCGGTCGAGAAGTCCGAGTACGCGAGGAAGTTGAAGCGACGCACCTTGTAGGGGCAGTTGTTCGAGCAGTACCGCGTGCCGACGCAGCGGTTGTAGGCCATGTCGTTCAGGCCCTCGCTCGAGTGCACCGTCGCGGCCACCGGGCAGACCTGCTCGCACGGCGCGTTCTCGCAGTGCATGCACGGCACCGGCTGGAACCAGATCGCCGGGTCGTCGAGCTCCTTGCCCTCGAAGTAGCGGTCGACGCGGATCCAGTGCATCTCGCGGCCGCGCCGCACCTGCTCCTTGCCGACGACCGCGATGTTGTTCTCGGCGACGCAGGCCATCGTGCAGGTGTTGCAGCCGATGCAGCTCGACAGGTTGATCGCGAGGCCCCAGGAGTACCGGTCGTACTTGTACGCCGGGTACATGCTCTGGTCGGGCTCGTGGTGCCCTTCGTGCGCGAAGTGCGAGTTCGCCACGTACTCCTCGGCGCTCGCGTAACGGACCAGGCCACGGCCTTCCATCTGGTGGTGACCGTGCGTCTTCACCAGCTCGTAGGTCTCGCCCGTCTTCTTGACCTCGGCGCCACCCACGATCCAGGCGTGGGCGGCGGTGCGGATCGGGTAGACGTCGAAGCCGATCTGGTTGCCGACGGTGCCGGCGCGCTCGCGCCCGTAGCCCAGGTGCACGGTGATCGACGAATCGGCGTGCCCCGGCACGGTCCAGACCGGCCCGCGGACCGCGCGACCGTCGACCTTCACCTCGAGCACGTCCTCGTCGTGGACGCCCAGCTTCTCGGCGGTCGCCGGGCTCACCAGGAACGCGTTGTCCCAGACGAGCTTCGTCATGGGGCGCGGAAGCTCCTGCAGCCAGCCGTTGTTGGCGTAGCGGCCGTCGTAGACCGACGGGTCCGGGCGGATCACGACCTCGATGCCGTCGATGGCGGCGGGCGCCGGAAGGGCCTGCGCCCAGCCCGCCTGCACCGCGACCGCGAGCGGCTCGCGCGCCGTGCCGGCGACGAAGCCGTCGTGGAGCGAACGGCGCCAGACCTTCTCGAAGTCGGCGCCGAGCTTCGCCGACCAGGCCTCCTTGATGGCCTCGATGCCAGGACGCGTCGGCTTGGGACCGAACGCTCCGACCACCTCGTGGACCGTCTTGTTGCCGTAGATCGGCTCGATGAGCGGCTGGACGATCGAGACCGTCCCGTCCCACGCCCGCGCGTCACCCCAGGTCTCGAGCTCGTGGGCGACCGGCACGTGCCAGTGACAGCGGTGCGCGGTCTCGTCCTGGTAGAGCCCCGCGTGGACGCGCAGCTTCACCTGCTCGAGGGCCTCGGCGAAGCCGAGCTCGGCGGGCGCGGTCACCACCGGGTTGCCGCCGACGATGACGAGCACGTCGACCTTGCCGGCGCGCATGTCGCTCGCCAGCGCGGTGATCGAGGCGCCGTGATCCTCGGAGCGGACCTCGGGCGGCTCGACGTAGACGAGCGCGGTGCCGACGGCGCCGATCGCTTCGTTGACGAGCGCGGCCAGCGCATGCACGTAGGCCGGCTGCGCGTCGCCCGCGACCACCACCGCGCGCCCTCCGCGGGACCGCAGATCCTTCGCGATCGCGCCGATCGCCGCGGCGGGAACGCCCTCGGGCAGCTTGCCCGCGGACACACCGGCGACACCGAGCTCCGCCGCGAGCGCCTGGGCCACCGCGACCACGTCGCTCGAACGCACGCGGTAACGATGGTCGGAGACCGCACCCGTCGAGCTCGGCATGCTCTCGAAGGTGTAGAGGCGGTTGAGGTGCTCGCCCGCGCCGGCGCCATGGGCGGCGCCCACCACCGGCGTGCGCCGCGCGCCGAAGTCGCGCGCGTAGCGGATGTGGTTGGGTCCCCACACCAGGAAGTCGGAGTCGAGCGAGACGACCACGTCCGCGGCGTCGAGCTTGAGCAGCGGCGCGACGTCCTTGCCGAACACCGCCACCGCGGCGGCGCGCGCCGCGTCGCGGTTCGCCACCGGCTCCCACTGGTGCCAGCGCGCCTTGGGCAGATCGGCGAGGACCGTCTCGATCTGCGCGCCGAGCGTGGGCGAGCCCACCGTTTCGGTGAGGATGCGGAACCCGGCGCCCGCCTTCACCTTCTGCAGCGCCAGCACGTCGCGCATGGCGCTCACGAAGTCGGCGTAGGCATGGATCTCGCCGCGCAGCGTGACGGTCTTCGAGCGGTCCGGGTCGAACAGGCCGAGCACCGACGCCTGCGTGAACACGTCGCTCGAGCCGAGCGTCGAGGGATGATCGGGGTTGCCCTCGATCTTGGTCGGGCGCCCCTCGTGGCTCTCGACCAGCACGCCGTTCGCGACGCCGGCGAACTGCACCGCGGTCGCGTAGTAGAGCGGCCGTCCGAGCACCAGCTCCTCGGGCTGCTTCACGTACGGAAGGATCTTGCCGGTCTTGGGACCCGAGCACGCCGTGAGACCGGCGAACGCGAACGAGGCCCCCATGAGCTGCACGAACTTGCGCCGGCTCACCGGGTCGGTCCACTCGTCGGCCTGGTCCGGGAACTCCCGCTTCAGCATCTCCGTGAACTCGGGCGCCTCGGCGAGCTCGTCGAGACCGCGCCAGAAGCGCTTCCCCTCGAGCCCTCGAAGCCGCTCACGGAGAGCGGCGATCTCCCACTGAGCAGCGCGGTCGGTTGCGGTCGTCTCGCTCATCGGTGGCACGTCGAACAATCGGTCCGGGTGTGGACGTTGTTCCGCTTGATCAACTCTTTGCCGAGCTCTTCACGATTGGCCGGCGGCTGCCAGTCCATCTGGAAGATCGCTTCCTTGGGGGTCAGGAACTTCGCCGGGTTCATGTGGCACTGGAGGCACCACTCCATGTAGAGCGTGTTGGCCTTCCAGGTCAGCGCCATCTTGTCGACGCGGCCGTGGCAGGTGACGCACGCGACACCCTTGGCGACGTGGACGTTGTGCGGGAAGTAGACGAAGTCGGCGAGGTCGTGGACCCGCACCCACTCGAGCGGCTGGCCGGTCTTCCAGCTCTCGCGGACCGGCGCGAGGATCGGCGCCTCGTTCCAGATCTGCGAGTGGCAGTTCATGCAGGTCTGGGTGGGCGGGATGCCCGCGAACGCGGCGTCCTCGACCGACGTGTGGCAGTAGCGGCAGTCGAGCCCCACGCCTTGCACGTGGTGCTGATGACTGAACGGGACCGTCTGCGCGCGAGGCACGTTCACCAGCGTCACGAACGGCGAGCGCTGGTACGCGTAACCAAGTGCGAAGAGACCCGCCGCTAGGAGACCGGCGCCGACGATCGACGCTCGCGCAATCGTGTTCGTGCTGCGATGAAAGATCTGCGCCATGGCTCAGACGTCGGTTACGCGGTCGTGAGACCCCGATAGCCCTATGTGGTTGTTTTTATTGCGAAACGGCGACCAGCAGGCAGAGTGTATACAGTATACGGCAGTTGCACATGCGAATCAACTGCAACGCGATCTCGCCCCCTCCGGCCGGGGATGGAACTCAGGCCAGGATCGAGAGAGGCGCCCCGAACCCCGGCCCACCCGAGCGGCGCCAAGAATCGCTCTGGCCAACGCGACGCGTCAACCCCCCTCCGTGACCGGCGCGCCGCGCACCGACCGCTCGCCAGCGACCCGGCGCGCGTCCTCGAACAGGCCTTCCATCCCCCGCGACTCCGAACGTTCGTAATATCCGCGGATCCGACCGCGCCCATCGACTAGCACGAAACGGCCGGTGTGCGCGATATCCATCACCGTCGCGCCCGCCGCCGGCCCGTCGCCGACCGGCACCTTGAGCCCGTCCTCGGCGAACGCGACGATCGCGCCGCGATCGCCGGTGAGCAGCCGCCAACCGGGGGCCGCGACCCCCAGCTTGCGCCCGTACTCGCGCAGCACGGGCGGCGAGTCGTTCTCGGGATCGACGGTGACGCTGAGCAGCGCGATCTCGCCGCCAGCGCGCTGCGCGACCAGCGACGCGAGCTCCTTGGCCGACTGCATGTGGAGGGGGCAGATCGATGGGCAGCGCGTGAAGAAGAAGTTCACCACGTAGGTCTGGCCGCCGAGGTCGCGCGAGCCGAACGGCTGGCCGTCGGAGTCGACCAGCGTGAAGGCGGGGGCCTCGCCGAGCACGGGAAGCTGCGACGAGCCGCGCCCCGGCAGATCGCGCAACGCGATCGCCGTCAGGCCCATCGCGCCGGCGACCGCGGCGAGCGTGATCCCGACCACGATGCTGCGCGCGCGGCGGCGTTCTCGGCTCATGCTCGTCGGGCGAGCCCGCGCCGCTGGCGATCGATCGCGGCGGGCGGGCAAGAGGCGCACCCTACCCACCGCCCTCTCCGCCGGTCAAGGAACGCCGGCGCGCCG
>CAYMQR010000418.1:0-2259 GCA_964392195.1 uncultured bacterium
GCGCGTGCGTCGAGCAGTGCATCGACCTGATCGCCGGGCAGGCCGCCAAGAAGGATGTCGAGCTTGCGTTCCTGATCGGGTCGCGTCCCCCGGCGATGCTGGTGGGGGACGTCGGGCGGGTCCGCCAGGTGCTGGTCAACCTCCTCTCGAACGCGGTCAAGTTCACCAGCGCGGGCGAGGTGGTGGTGCAGGTCGACGCAGCGGCGCTCGACGACGGCGGCCTGGAGGTTCACTTCCAGGTCCGCGACACCGGCCTCGGGATCCCGCCCGACCGCCTCGACCGGCTGTTCAGGAGCTTCAGCCAGGTGGACGCGTCGACAGCGCGCCGCTTCGGTGGGACCGGCCTCGGGCTCGCGATCTCGAAGCGCCTCGTCGAGCTCATGGGCGGGAGGATCTGGGTCGAGAGCGACCCTGGCGAGGGATCCGTCTTCCACTTCACGATCCGCGCGGCGATGGCCGAGGTGCCGGTGCTGGTCACCCGCCACGCGCGCGTGGCGACCCTCGCCGGCCGCCGGGTGCTGGTCGTCGACGACAACCGCACCAACCTGCGCATCCTTTGCGGATATCTCGAGCCGTGGGGCATGGAGCCGCGCGCCACCGCCGATCCGCGCGAAGCGCTCGACTGGTTGAAGCGCGGTGACGCGTTCGACTTGCTGATCAGCGATTACCAGATGCCGGAGATGGACGGTCTGGACCTGGCGGCGGCGGTGCGCGCCACCGCGCGCGGCGCGGCGCTGCCGATCGTGCTCGCCTCCTCGGTCGGCACCGGCAAGGCCGAGGCGCGAGCCCGAGGGGTCGTGATCGACGCGTTCCTCACCAAGCCGCTCAAGCCCGCGCAGGTACAGGAGGTCGTCACCGCCCTGCTCGGACCGACGCGGCAGCGAGAGCCGAGCGAGGTCGAGCGGCCCGCGACGTTCGACGCGGGCCTCGGCGAGCGCCACCCGCTCAGGATCCTGCTCGCCGAGGACAACACGGTGAACCAGAAGGTCGCCACGGCGATGCTCGGACGCCTCGGCTACCGTCCCGACCTCGCGGGCGACGGCTGGGAGGTGCTGGAGGCTCTCGATCGCCAGCCCTACGACGTGGTGCTCATGGACGTCCACATGCCGCGCATGGATGGCCTCGAGGCGACTCGCGCGATTCGCGAGCGCTGGCCACGGGAACGCAGCCCGCGGATCGTGGCGATGACGGCCGACGCGATGGCGGGCGATCGCGAGCGCTGCCTGGAGGCGGGAATGGACGATTACGTGTCGAAGCCGGTGCGCGCCCCCGAGCTGGCCGAGGCGCTCCGGCGCGCATCGCGGCTCGCTTGCGGTGGCGAGCCGCGCCGCCACTCCGTCGATGGCCCGGGCGGCGCGACCGCGCTGCTCTCCGCCGCCGAGCTCGGCGAGCTGCGCTCGATGCTCGGCGAGGAGTCGTTCCGGGACATCGTCGAGACCTACGTCCAGTCCGCTCCCGGCGTGGTGACGCGGGCAAGGGCGCTGATCGCGAACGGCACCACCGATGACCTGCGGCGGCTGTGCCACGACCTCAAGTCGACCAGCAGCGCGGTCGGCGCCCAGCGCCTCGCGACGCTGGCGCGGGTGCTGGAGACGCGAGCCGCGACCGGCGACCTCGACGGCGTGGCGGGCCTGGTCGGCGAGCTCGAGGAGGTGGTGAGCGAGACCTGCACGGCGCTGCGCGACAACACCATGCAGGTGACGTGAGCGCCCGCGGGTACCCATGACGCCGGCGCGGCGAACCACCGATGGCCGGGCTCGATCCGGGGTCAGCCGGGAGCATCCCCCAGGCTGGCGCCGATCCGATCGATCGCTTGCCGCTCGACCCCGGAGATCGCGCCGACGCCGAGCCAACCACCGGCCGCGCTGGCAACCCCCTCGGCCTCGTGGACCAACCGCCAGCGCTCGTCGGGCGCGATCCCGTGGCGCCGATACTCCGCCGTGAGCGCGTGCCACGCGCGGGACCAGTCGGGCTCGGGGCGGCGCTCCAGCCAGCTCTCGAGGAGGTTCTGGGCGGCCGCGCCGGGCACCAGCCCGAGGCGCTTCGCGCCGTCGAGCAGGCGCGCGCGCTCCTCGGGCGCCACCGAGCCGTCCGCCCACGCGACCTCGACGAGCGGCAGGAGGTGGAACGCCGCGGCGTTGTCCTCGGTCAGCCCGAGGGAGAGCAGCCGCGGCATCCACTCCGAGTTGGGCCGGCCGAGCGCCTGCGCGAGGCGGCTCGCCGCCAGGGCGCGGTCGGCGTCGATGCGCCGCTGCGCGA
>CAYMQR010000418.1:2359-5005 GCA_964392195.1 uncultured bacterium
TGCGCGAGGCGGCTCGCCGCCAGGGCGCGGTCGGCGTCGATGCGCCGCTGCGCGACGCGCTCGGCGTCGAGCTGGCGGAAGTACTCGTCCTCGAGCTTGCGGGTTCCTGCGGCCGGTACCTTCGTCTCCATGGTCGTGCTCCTTCCTCGTGGGGTCGGGATTTCGTCGTGGCGCGGAAGGTAAGGGGCGGCGTGGCGATCGAAAAATAGAAAGTTCGAACGTGAGTGATCGGTGATGGCGATGGGTCGAGCCACCCGGCGCCCCCGCCGTGCGTCAGCGGGATGCTGAAAGAGGCACGCGCCGGCGGTGCGTCGACGAGCGAAGCGAGTCGGCTTGCGGGGCGGGGGCTGTAACCCGCGCGCTTCGCGCGCTCCCCGAGGCAACATCGCGCTAGGATCGCGTCCGGCATGACGAGGCCTTCCTGGACTCCGCGCGCGAGCCGCTCCGGGCTGCTGCTGGCGATCGTCGGCGTCGGCGTCGCCTGGTGCTGCGCGGCGTGCGGCGAGGGCGGCGGGAGCAGCGGCCCGGACCAGATCCGGATGGCGGTCGGTTCGGGCGGGCGGCTCACGATCGCGCGGTTCCCACCGTTTCGGTACGACGGCAGAGGGTCCGGCGGTGTGGGACGGGTCACGTCGTTGGCGGACGGGGTCGCGGGCGTTCGTTTCGAGGGCGACGAGCTCGCGATACCGCCGCTCGCGATCGTGGGCGACGCGGTCCGCATCGACATCACCACCGGATCGCTCGAAGGGGCCGTCGACTTCTGTGGCGGCGAGATCCACCTCGCCTTCGACGCGAGCTTCCGCCCGGTGCTCTTCGGTCAGTCCTATCCGACCGCGATCTCCGTGGTGACCGACCTCACCAGCGAGACCGCCAGCGGCGAGCTCGCGAGCTACACCGGCGCGCGGCTGGACGAGAGCGGTGGCGCGTTCCTGGTGGGGGTCGCTCGGGTCCCGGCCACCGAGGACCCGTTCGTGAACGCGCTGCTCTCGCTCCCCACCGACGCGGTGGCCGAACTGCCGGTCACGCTCGAGCCGCTGCCCACACGCCCGAGCTGCGGCTGACGGGGCCTTCGATAGTCTCCGGGGCCAAGCCGAGCGATGGACGCGATCCCCAGCCACCTCCCCGCGGTCGTCTTCGATCGCCTGCTCGACTCGTTTCGGGCGATCGGCGAGATGATGATCCAGCTCGAGCTCCACCTCGGCTCGCGCGTGGACGTGCCCCGCCTCGGGCGCGCCCTGGAGCTCGCCTGGGACGCGGAGCCGGTGCTCGGCTGCCGGTACGTGGCGGGTGGGTGGCGCTCGCGCTGGGAGCGGCTCGCGCCGGGCGCGCGAGGCGGGCTGCGGGTGGCGCGTGACGAGGCGGAGTTCGAGCGCTTCAAGCACGAGCCGATCCGCAGCGAGCGTGGTCCGCAGCTGCTGGCCTGCCTGTGGCAGCGCGAGGGCGGCGATCGCCTGCTCTTCAAGATCGGCCACCGCGCCGGAGACACGGGTGGGCTCAAGGAGGCCGCTGCGCTGGTCGCCGAGCTCTACGCCAAGCTCGCCGCCGATCCCGGCCACGTGCCGGTGCCGAACGTCGGCGGTGAGCGGGGAGTGGGGCAGATCACGCGCCGCGTGCCGCTCCTTGCCTGGCCGCGCATCCATCTCAACGCGCTCCGCGAGATGCTCTCGAACGGCGTGCCGCTCCGGACGCGCGCGCTCGCGCTCACCGGGTCTCCCGAGCCTCGCGCGTACGTGTGCCGCCACCTCGAGCGCGAGCGCGTCGCGCGCGTGGTGGAGTTCGCGCGTGCTCGCGACGGGACGATCAACGACGTGCTGATCGCCGCGTTCCTGCGCGCGATCGCCGCGCTCACGCCGCCCGACCCGGGGGCGCGCTTCCGGCTGATGACCACGGTGGACCTGCGGCGCTGGTACCTGCCGAGCGGCCGCGGCGGCGCGATCTGCAACCTGAGCGCATTCGAGTTCCCCAACGTGGGAGCGGACGTCGGCGCGGACCTGGCCGAGACGCTGGCGCGGGTCACGGCGTTCTCGCGGGCGCGCAAGGCGAGCTGGCTCGGGCTGAACGGCATCGCGGGGACGCTGCCGAGCCTGGTGTTGCTGCCGCCGGCCTGGCTCAACGCGCTCATGCGCGCGATCTCGCGGTTCACCCTCGGCACCGGCAACGCGCCCAACACCCTCACCAACCTCGGGCCGATCGAGCCCGAGTCGGTGCGCTTCGACACCGTGCCCGAGCGTGCCTTCCTCCTCGCGCCGCCCATGTACGCGCCGATCCTGGGCGTGGGCCTGAGCGGCTATGAGGGCACGCTCACGCTCTCGGCGGCGGTGTCGGTCGAGAGCGTCGCGACCGTCGAGCGCTTCTTCGATCAGGTCGTCCGCGAGCTCGACCCCGGCTGACGAGGCGCGACGTGCGCGCCCGTCGGGTGGGTTCGGATGCCGCACCGCAGGTGTAGGGGCGAGCGTGAGCTCGCCCGGCGCCTCCGGCGGGCCGGTGCTGCGTCCGGTCGGACGGAGCGCCGATCGAGAAATCGGGAGGGCTGACGCCCTCCCCTACAGGAGCGACGGCGTGGCCGACCAGGGGCACCGGTGTGGAGGGCCCGCCTCCGGCGGGCCGGTGCTGCGTCCGGTCGGGCCACGGGGCGTTCGAGAAATC